>CAZXCE010000006.1:0-41299 GCA_964639175.1 uncultured Clostridia bacterium | reverse complement strand
TCAACGCCGCCTACCAGCGACTTCAAATTGCCGCCTGACAGGTGGAAACCGTTCTCTCTGTTTTCAAAAGTTTTCACATAACCTGGTTAATGCCTTTCTCAGGGACACTCTGAGTCTTCATGTATATAAAGACATGAAGTGTCCCCGTTTGCTTGAATCTCACCTTTTGGGAGTGTTCCCCGTCGTTCCAAAATTGCCCGAAATTGGTTGAATCGCTCCGGATCCATGCCGTATTGCCCCTGTGCATTCCGACCAACCCGGTGCTGTTTCAGCCCCATTTTCTGGAGCACCACGGAAATGAACCGCACAGGTTGATTGGCCAGTATCTCTGGCGGTGGTATCCGCATCACTCCGCGCAGGATGTGCCGGTTGGCTTCCATCCACTCGACAAACCATTGGAGTGATTCAGTTGAGTACTTGAAGTCTGAGTTGAGGGCAAACTCTCTACAGTCAACTCCAACCGCTGCCAAAACAATGGACAACAAACTTTGCAGGACAAAGAAATTCTGCTGATCCGGAACCAACTTCGTGCTTTCGAGCGTGGTCAATCGCTGCAACTCAGCATCATCAGCCAGTGCAATTTCCAGGTTGCGGACTTCCGCCCGCCCTTTCCCGCGTCGGTCAAACTCAACAAAAGTTGGAATTTCGGATTCATCAATCACATAAAATTCCTTCAGGTCGTACCGGTCCAGAGCAACGGTTTGTTCCAGTGTGTGGTGTGTCTGGTTGCGGATGGCGTCCACTTCATCGGGTGTCAGGTCTGGAGCGTCCACCCTCATCTGCAGATATTCCGCCTGCTCCAGTTCTTTTCCTTCCCGGTACAGTTCTTTTGCCGTCTCTCTGGCTGACTTTTGCCATTCAAACCGAAACCCATCATCGTTGAGCGATTTCAGAAACATTTCAAAAAAATTGTTTTTCTGGAACCCCTCGCTCACTCCCTATGCCAAACCAACTGATCAGAGGATAAAACTGTCCCAAATCGAGCAGTGCACAAGTTACTCAACTTCGTATTCTTTTCAGAATGAGGTATTTAGCAGATTGCGCACTGCTCTATCATTCAAAAGAGCCGCTCCCAGCTCACCCACGGAATATTTTGCCTGGCTTTTTTCCTTGGATTGCAATCAGCCCAAAATTAAATTCACCATCCGCGAAAAGAAGCCGGTTTTTTTCAATGTTCATTGGTTGGTTAGACAAGGTATTCGACCGAGGCAACATTGCTGTGGCTTCGATCCAGTCAAAAACCTCAGGTAGCGTCACTGCCTTACACTGAAAATCCATAATGAGGTGTGCGCTCCTGGCGCTCGGTTGGTGACGCAGGTTGGATCACTTGCTGATGGCTGGTTTCACGGTGGTTCATCACGGTGGTGACCTCTTCCCAGCAAGCTGGCTGATTGTTCTTCCAGGCCGCTCCAAAAATGATCTGGAAACTTTGATTGCTTCCGTCATGCGGCAGCCCAAATTCCACCTCGATTTGTCGCTCCTCCCAGGCTTTCACCATCAATTCCTGTCGCTCTTCAGGTGAGAACTCCTGTTTTCTTGCGTTGGGAAGAGGGGCTTGAGCTGGGTTGTGACTTTTGTTCGGAACCGCAACAAGTGGCGGGGTCAGATCGAGCGCCACCATCTTTTCATACTGGCGTTCGGCCTGGCGGACCATCGCGTCATAGTCATCCGTAACGATATAAAGCCCTTTTCGCTCGCGTGTCCCGGCAACATACTGCGCTTTTGTATTTGCGACCGATTCGCGGTGCTCGCCATCAGCCAGTTGAATCACATTGTCCACGGTTCGGCCTTGCGCTCCATGGCCGGTGCTCACATAGGCATAGTCAACTGTATGATATTCACTGAAATCAACCACTCTGGTTTGATCAGTTTTGGTGGCCAGGACGGCCCGTCCCCGCTGATCAATGGCGACGATCTGAGCCAAATCACCACTCCGCAACCCCCGGTCTCGATCAGTCCCCCGGAACTGTATCCGATCACCGGCTGAAAACTCGCGTGATTCGACCCTGAAAATGTCTTCAATCCCATAGTGTTTACTCGGGTGATAGGTGATTTCATGCCCTACCTGATCAGCCACGGTAATCGTATTTTGAGTAAGATTGCGACCCACCACGGTGTACCATTGCCTGGCTTCCAACCCTTCGTGGCGGACTTTGGCAAACCGGATGACATTCCCCAGGTTATAACTGCGGGCTTCTTTCCGAGCCGCACCGGTGACATTTTGGTTGATATACACAGCCGCCACAAAGCCGTTTTTTTCAACCTCACCTTTCTCGATCCGAGCTTCCCGAATGGCTCGATTGACGGCATTTCGTTCGCGGTTGGTTGGGCAAATCACCAGGTTTTCACCGGACAGAGACAGGTACAGGTCGGCAATTCGTTTGTGGCGATGGTGTTGATCAGGCTCAATCATAATGCTGGCATTGCCACGGTCATCCTCGATGCCACGCAGTTTTTCCAATCCCTGGCGGATTTTGCCTTCGGACAGGGCTTCAACCGCATCACGGATTTCCTGGCGGGCTTCAACCTGACGGGTGATTCGGTTGAGTTCAACATTGGGCAACCCATGCCTGAGGAGCTGGTCGTAGCTGCGCCCGGCTGGAACGCTTGAAAACTGCCGCGTATCGCCAGACAAAATGACCCGCGCCCTCTCAGATTTTGCTTTGGTGAGCAAAGCGTGCATATCCCGAAGCCCAATCAGGCTGGCTTCATCCACCAGCCAGATTTGCGGTTGATGGGTTGGTGGCTCTGACTGGCTCCGAATATGTTTTTGAACCGTTTCCGGATTTAGCAAACCACTGATTCGGAGTGTTTCCGTAGCGGAAAGGGTTGGTGCAAACGCACGCACCAGATACCCGTTTCGCTCAGCCAGATCCGCCAATCGTTTTAAAACCAGACTTTTCCCGACACCGGCTTTCCCGTGCAGCGAAACAAACTGATCATCCGACGTTCCCAGATACTCAAAAACCCGCTGTTGATCAAGATTAAGCACCCGCCCCTGGTCATCCGCCATTGTTTTGGCTGACGCAAGCTCCCCCAAACGGGAAGTAATTGCCTGACTTCGTCTCATTCCCTGCTGTATCAGGTGAATCGTATCCAGTTCCAGTTGTTGGAGTTCACGAGTGGTATACACCATCTCACTTTTTTCGTTATTGGGTTGGCACAGAAGCTCGCCGGCTCTGACTCTGTGTTCCAGTTCATTCCGAATATCGGAGAGCCTCACCTGACCGGCAAAGGCGTAGTTTTGTAACGCGTGCTTTTCAATATCTTTCTGAAAAACCACACTTTCCCGCTCCATCAAATGATCAAAAGCATGGCTGACGACTTCCTTGACCATCTCCTGACGGTTCTGATTCAGTGAGGAAAATTTGTTTTCGTTAGCTTTGTGCCGGGTCTGGCTCACATAGGCAGCCACATCAAACCCAAACGGTTCATAGCGCAATTTCCACCCGGCGCGAAGTTCCATGGGACTGATGTTTTTCTGTTTGGCGACCCGTGTATGGAGCGTTGCCATTTCCTGAATTCGCCCTCGTTCCCGATCAGTGAGTGTTCGTCCATCAGCTCTGGCCTTTGCCATTCGAGCGGCGGCTTCAACCTCGATTTCCGCCCGGCGGGTTGAACAGGCGAGGAGTAAGGCTTCAGGCACTCCCGTCAGTTGCACGGCACCGTGGCAGTCAAGGTAGATGTCATACCCTCTGGCCTGGATTCGGTGTGCCAGTTCGGCGCGGTACACACTGGTTGCCAGTTCCTGAGCCTGCATCATTCCACGGGTCTGGAGCGCACGCCACCCACCTGGCACTTCACCATTTCGGCTAAGTGCCTGGTCATCATAGGTCAGATTAAAAACCACATGGTGGCTATGAAGTTGGGGGTCGAGTCGCCGGTTTTCAAGGTGGGTAAAGCGTGCGGCAACCAGGTTCTTCGTGTGATGAATTTGATTGCGATCAGCGCCAGCGCGGGCCTGGGCGTATTCCTCCAAAACGCCGAATGCCACCTCGCAGGCAGCGTGGTGATCGTCAATCAGACCACGATCACCACCCTCCGCCAGAGCTACAATTGATACTGATTTCCCGGCTGAAAACGTGCAGTCCCAGGCACTGCGGTGTTCGGACCGGTTCTTCCCTGGAGAATGTCGAATCAATTGTTTTCCATCCGGGGAAATGCCATCAGCCAGTTTTTCAAAAGTATCGTGATTAACTTTTCCAATTAAACCAAGAGATTCGGCACCTTTGCCAACCCAGGCACCTGTCATAGATTCTTCATCAGCTCCGGGATAGTTATCGTCCTGAGCATATTCTTGCTGGTAATAGATTTTTATTGGGTCTGCATTCGACGGACCAGAAATTTTCAACATACAAATTCGTCCTCCCTACACGAGAAAATCGACCTCATCGATATCATCGGGTGATTGTGCTGGATCATTTCCGCAAAAAGTCTTTAGGTTTTCACTTTCAGACCTCGAGTTCAATTCTTGGTGATCTATTTCTGAAATAGTTTTGAGTTCATTTTTTATTGTCACCGACTGAGCGAGTAGCAGTGTTTCCGGTCGGGGTTGGAAGGAATTTTTCTTTGCCAGTATGGGATATGGAAATCGAATTTCACACAGGTACTGGTCATAGCGCAAAAAACCATGCCTTTTTGAAAGGTTCTGGAATTGATTTGGAATTACCAGAAAATCAGTCTTCCGCTCCAGGCTGTAATTCTTTGAATCTTTTCCTTCACCAGCAGTGATCGACTCAACCTGGCGCTCCATTTCAGGTTTTCCGGCATTGGCAGCGCACCACTCAGCGGCGGTATATTCTTTCGTCTTGAGAAAAACTCTGATTCCAGGCGCACTCATCAAAGTTTCTGCCTCACGACCATAAATATTTTCGAGTTGGGCTCGGCCTTGAAATCCCAAGACAAAAACAATGTTATATTTTCCAGCTTGCTGTATTGCGTTTTTCAGTTGATTCATGCGCCCAAGAGTCGGCAATTCATCAATAAAAAAATATGTCCTTTGTCGGTTCTTGCCCGTCATTAGTACACTGCACATCATTTGTACCCAGGCTGTCAGAACAGGTTTGAGCACTTCCTGATCCTGATATTGATTCCCAATAAAAACCCATCCGCTTGCTCCCATTTCAGCCCATTTGCGAAAAGAAAAGTGAGGTCTGCCATCATCCGGCGGTAATTTTCTCAGACTTTCGCACACTGCGGTTACACCCGAAAATACCCCTGCTCGTTGAGGAGCGGCATTTTCTGCAATCAACGGAATCAGAGCGGGATCATATTGGGTAATAAGTTCGTCAATTTTTTTTTCATCCGAAATCACTTTCAAAAGTCCGGCTAATCCCCAGTTTTCAATTTTCATTCGAATGAAAAGAAATTTCAAAAGCCGCATTTTTGCGGTATCCCAAAATGTCGGGTTGATTTCATTTTCAGAGGGAAGAAACGCACGAGCCAGCCGCTCAGCATCATCCGCCGTACGAATTTCATCCATAATATCCCAATATGGGCAGTGGATATATGATGGGTACAGCAGGTATTCATTTTGTTCGGCAAACTCCTCCCAGAATTCCAGATGAGGATCGTAGATTATGCATCGTTCCTGTCGCTGGCGAATTTGTAAGAGAAGCCACTTCATCAGTACGGATTTACCCTGTCGGGTATCGCCACAGATCAAGAAATGCTCAGTTAAATCATTTTCTCTGAAATGAATCCATTTCGTTTTTGGCTTCATGAAAAAAAGCTTTTGCCAAAATTCGACAGCAGAAAAATAAGGGATTTTGAGGGATTTCCCTTTAATTCGCGCCTCCATTTCCGCAGGGCCGACAAGTTCTGTTCCTCGCAAAACGCGACGCTCCATTGCTTTCTTTTGCCGCTGAAAATCGAGCCAGATAAATCCGCTGAATAAATTGAGCCAGAGAGTTCCCCCAAGAATCAGTGGCCACAGGTGCAAGTCACGGCGCGAGGCGCCACCATAGATTTGCCGGCACATGATTTCATAGGCTTTATGATGGCTAATCGTCGCTGTACGGGTGATCAACGACCACCCTTGTGATTGTATCGATGGCGAAGCTTCGATTTCTCCGTTTTTTCCCCAGATGATATCTTCCTGATTGGGATAAACCTGTTCGAATTCCGTGTGCGTGGTGGCTTCTTCGGTACCTCTTTTTTTTGAATCTGCTCGGTTTTCCTTTTGCGGCTTCGGAATTTCTTTTTTCCGCTCTAAAAACAAAAGCTGATACTTCCCTTTCTCTTCCCCAACCTCATCCAAATTATAGGGAATTCTTTCGGTATATTGATCCCAATAGTAGTGCTGAAGGGGTGTCCAGGTATACGAACGAATAAAATCAATACCATAGCTGAGAAATACTGCACTCAGGGCTGTGGCAAGTACAAATCCACTGCTAATTCGTTGCGTCCAGGTTGTTGGCTGCGTTATTTTTTGATCACTTTTTTTACTCATTTTCTCCCTCTTCGCTTTCGCTTTCGCTCATTAAGAGGATGGCCCGTTGCTTTGCGGCCATTGTGATATGGGGCATTGCTTTTTCCATCCGTTCTTTCGACAAAATATGATTTGCGATACCGCTCGTGAACGCTTTCAAAATTGCAATTTCACGAAAAAGAATTTCCATTTCTCGTTTCCTTTTTTGTTCCTTGTGCGATTTTTTATCGAGGAATTCAGAAACCGAAATACGGACAATTTCAGCCACCGTTTTTCCCTCGCGATTAGCGTAGTTTTCAAGCGATTTTTCCAGCGCACCGAATCGAATTGTGATTGGTTTTGACATTCAAATTCTCCCTGGATGGGCGTGTACGGATTGCACACGCCCATCTGTTTCAAACCATAATAAGTTGTTTATTTTCAGTAATGTACACACATTGAGTACATCGTATAAATTCACATTTTTCCATACGGGGGTAATGTGTGAGAAAATCTGAAAATCTTCCTGAATTTTATTCAATTTGACCGAAATTATCCGCATCAAATCTTTTATCCGGATCTGAAATCGGCAATGATTTGGCGGATTTTTTTGAGAATTTAGCCATTTTTGGCGGATGAATTTTTGAAGAAAATTCACCCGCCAAAAGCCTCCGAAGAGCATCCGAAAAATCAAAAGATCGGAATCAATCAAAATCTAGAGCTCGATAATTTGCTGCTCTTCGGATTGTATTTTTTCAAAATTTTAATCTTGATTTAATCAAGAATTTTCGCCATAGTTTCTTTCATTTTCAGAAAGATTTTTCACGATCATCTCCTTGATTTCCCAAGGTTTACTATCTTTTGCAAGTACAATTTCTTCAATCATTTTAAATCCGATTAATCTGCCTTTATCCCGGCAAAAATTAGATCCAATTAGTTCATCAATTTTTTCGAGAATTAAATTCGCAATCGAAGATTGATGAAATTCCGGCTCAAATCGAAATGCCCGCCAAATCGGCTCCTCCAAGATCGGAAAAACCTCAGGATTTTGCAGAAAAAAAATAATTTCAGGATTCGAACTTATCCCGCATTTACAAGCTGCGGAAAAAACAATCATCCCCAAAGAATCAAAAACAGGAGGGGTATCGCGTATCGGTTCAATTACTAAGTAATACTCTCCATGCGAATTTCCGGCGTAAAAAACCTGACATTTTCCCCAAAATCCATTCGAAAAAAATGGAATTAAAATCTTATTAAAAATCTGCATATTGTCTCCTTAAATCTGTATTATTAATGAATTTAATTCATTAATTTGTTGCCGATCTACCTCGAAAAAGATCGCTTTTTGATCGGATCGGTACTACTCAAAGGGCAATTTTGATGCCAATCGAATTTAGGCCAAAAATAAAAGCAAATGATTTTCTTAAATATAAAATTGGCTGTAAGTTCTTTATTCTTAATATAAAAACAAAATGCAAAAACGATTTAACTACGAATAATTCTGGTTAGAAGATTTTTTGGCTATGAAAATTCAAGCTCGGAAATAATCTCCGAGAGTCCGAATCCGTCCCTACATGAATTTCTAAGAAATTCGTACAGATTTAATTTCTCCTGAACTATTTCAGATCAAATAGCATGTCTATCAGAAAAAAAATAAGCTTATTATCCAAGAATATTTTAATTTATTTGAGTAAAAAAAACGATTTCTATTGGATTTTGTTTTTTAATCTATCGGAAGCTAGTTAGACAGTTTTGGATTTCCGTAAGCTGTTAAAAATTGACTCTGGATACTCAAGGCGCTACAAAACCAGGCAGGTGCAGGTCCTTTATCTTCATTATTGGGGTCACCACACGAAACGGAAAAAATCGTACGTTAAGCAGTAACTCCTTGTTGAACAGCCAGTTACAAAACCACTTTCGTGCTTGACGTGTTTTCCGATAATGAGACTAATCAGAACTCAAAACCGAGGGTTTCAGCTAAATCTCTCATTTCTGGGTGCTTTTGAGAGGGGGGAATCCGTCCTGATGGAGTCACAACCACTCCGAACCTGGTCAAGAAGGCTGCTTGATTTTCTGGTAGTGTTCTGATTTTGTTGAAAACGTCGTTCCAATTTGCCAATGTTAACTGCAAGTAATTGATTTCATTGCTATTCTGAAGAGTTGTTCGAGCTTGTTTTTTCGAACTTCAACAAAATCAGAACACTACCGATTTTCTTAAGCGAGTTTTCTGTTCCATTACTCTTCAACACCGAGCTTGTAGCGTACGATTTTTTCCGTTTCGTGTGGTGACCCCATTATTGGCAAAGTGCAACACAAAATTCAGTAGAAGCAGGTTCAATCATTATTTCCGGTTGACCAATCAGGTAATTTCCCTGGTCGCTCGATACTGAAAAGCCCCAGGCTGCAGTTGAATTTCATCCGTTTTTTCCACCACATACACCGAATATCCGGTCGGTACCCCCTCCACGCCCAAAATGGAATTGCCGACCTGAGAGATGTGGTTGGTGAAATAAGCGGCCAAATAGATGCGTTCAATTTCGTTAGTTAAACGTGATGAAATAGCGAAACCCAATCAGCGCGATGCCAAACACCAATGCGCTGAAAATACTCCATCCGAAATAGGTGTCGATCCGTTTCAGAAACCTCAAAAAAATAATGGCTCTTTGGTATTTGCCGTGAAAATCGGCATTTTGATTAAAATCTGAAACGGTAAGCTCTTTAGAATCAATATTCGTTTTTGAAGTTTTGTTCGTTTCCACGCGAAATACCAAAGAGCCAAAATAATCTTCCGAAACGGCGTAAACCAGTTGAGAAAAAATTGATCAGGCATTTTTTGGCTCCCGAAGTTCGATATTTTTCAGGATTAATTCCAACTCAGTGGCACCTCCAGGCATTCGTTTCAGGAGGGTGGTGACCACCTGTTCAATTAAAAAAAGCCGTTTGGCCTGGGAAAAAGTGAGTCCAGTTCCAGCGGGTGATGGCGATTTTGGGGGATCAATTGGGCGATTGAGGAAGTCCAAAATAATTTCCCGAGCCAGGTCATGAACCGTGAGTTCAGGGTTGATCGCCTGGAGCTGATTCCAGGTCGTGTCGTCCACTCGAAATCCAATCGTACGGTTTTTAGGAGAGAATTTGGTTTTTTGGGCGGCCATTTTTATCGTTTGCAGTTGCTAACGGTACGTTAACGTTTGTTAGCAAAAAGCCCTTTCTGGTGTGTAATCAATCAGTTACAGTGCAAGCATTTGCTAGCGGAGATTCGGGCGTGACGTGTCAAGAACTCACGGCCACAATCTCGGAAACCGGTCTGGTGAACCTGGCCCGCTGGTATCCGAACTGAGGTGGTTGCATAGCTCTGGTATTGCGCAAATCGCATTCCAAATCAGGAAAAACCAGTTGTGGAAATAAAAAAAATAATCAACTTCTGAATAATTCCGTTTTTAGAGCGAGGAGTGGGAGTCGGAGACAAGATCGGGGCTCACCACCAAAAAAGGCCATCACCTGATGGTGATGGCCGAAAGAAATGGAAACCGAACCCTCTTGGGTGTGGAAGGGGTTGGAATTATTCCAGATTTAATTTTTCAAGTGAGAATTCACCGGGTATTTTGGCTGGTCTCCCGCGTTTGGGGGCCCCAGATGGAAGATGGGTATCCATTCCCGAGGTGTTCCCCAATGGAGCTGTTTTTTGTTTGACAATTGTTTCCACGGCAGCCAGAACGGTCTCGCCGGTTTCAAGATATCGGACCAGTCCGTCTTTGACAAAATCAGTCAGGGGTGGCACGGCTTTTCGTTGAGCAAACAGATCGACAAATGTAAATTCATCATCGGGAGCGTGAATCGTCAGGGTGATGATCCGGGTTGCATCTTGAACCGATTGTGCCTCAATTTTTACCCGGTAAGCGTCGGATTTACGTGGCATGAGTTCCTCCAGGAAAGTTGAAAAATTGGAAAAAAGAATTCCCCAAAAATGTCAATCGGGTCATTTATTTTTCAATTTCCCTAAAGCAAATCTAATACCAAAACCTTGAAATCACCAAATTGAGAAAGCTCAAAAAATACAAAATTCATCCACCCAGGAAAATTCCGTGGGAAGGGGATCGGTCTGAGTCTGGAAAACAGTGGGGATGGGTTACTGGCTCAACCGGCTGACAATGACCTGATCTGGATGAGCGGCCTCACCGGTTTCATCACTCAATACCATATGTTTTTCCAAAAACCATTGAATCGCAGGTTCGGGCCTGGTCTCCCCCAACTCGGGAAGTCGTTTCCAGCACCGGTCATCAATTCCCTCCAGTTTCCACAGTGAAGAAAGTCGATCCTGGAACAGGGCCCGTCCGCTGGCCTGAATGATTTTGGTATGGTGTGGATCACGGGGTTCATCATAAACGTCAGTTGGAATTGTCAATTTTCGCGAAATACTGATTATTTTTCCTGAAATCAGTGACTCGTATTGCTCAATCACCGATTCAGATTGAAACCGTCGAGCATCGGCATAGAGTGTTGAAAAAGACGTTACCCCACCTGGAGTTTGATGGGAAATCACACACTCAGAAATATATTTTCCTGGGAGTTCAACCCTGAAAGGTGACGAATGATTTGACCCAATCACAACTGAAAGAGGACTCAGTTCCGGTTGAAAACGACAGGCTGAATTCAGAAATTCAATGATGTTATGTGGTTTCGTTGAAGTCAGAATTCCATCCAAGGCAAACCCCAGCCGATGACCTGTTTTGGTCAAAATGAAGCCTTTCACCTTTTGCGTTTCGGGAAATACCTGACCTCCGTCGCAAAACATAATTTGTTTATAGGCTCGAGTCGCCTCAGCAATCACCAGACTTACATTGGTGAAGCGTTGACAGGCAAAAATCTTACCAGCGTCCCTCAGAAACAGGTTTTTATCAAAACTGGTGGCACCCCGCGTTTTGATCGAATTCCGAAATGACTGACCGTTCAAAGTAAACGAAACATTCACCCGCTCACCATAGGAATTAAACCGGTATTTGATTCCCTGGAAGACATCTTGCCCGGTATTTTCGGAGGGTGGCTCGATTCCCAAACAAGCAAAAATTCGGGCTCTGGCCACGTCAGGATGATGGAGGACTTCTTCGTTGGTGACCCGTACCGTAGTGATTCCTTTTTGCCGGAAAATCTCATCGCGTTCCCGGTCATAATCCTCCCGACCCTGGTGTGATTTCCCATCCACCTCAATGACAGTGGATGGGGTATAGGGTGAATAAAAATCAGCCAGGAATCCACCAATATATTTCTGACGCGTAAATCGGGACGCCAGTTTCCACTGGTGCAGCAAGGCCCACAATGCCTGTTCACCCGCCGTTGGTTTCTGGCGCATCCGCTGGCCATATTCATTTTTGAGCAGTTCGCCTGATTGAATATATTTCGTCACGGGTATTCCAAATTTCCCAACCTGGAGGTGGTCAACAACCTGCCATTGTCTGAACCAGGAAGGTGTCAGTTCGCTTCACCATCACGGGACCTGGGTGGTGAGGCTGCCACCCAGTCGCGAGTGCCCAAAGGATTGTGTGACGAACCAATCCGGGTGCCAGAATCGTCCCGTGGTCGAACCAAACCACCAGTCGTTGACCAGGATTTTCGGCCAGTTCAGCCACGATGGCCACTCCGGGTTCATCATCCGGAGCGACTGTCCAACGGTACTGCGTTTGATTGATGGTGATGAGTCGAGTGCCTTTTCTGGCCACGGCCATGAGCTTTATTTCCCTTCCGTATTCTCCGCTCAGGCTATTTTTAGAAGAGCGAATCAGACGACTCCGGTCTGGTTGTGGACCACGGATTGGAACATATTTTCAGCGCTATCGCCATTCTGGAAAGCCACGTATTACGGTACCGAAACGGCACGACATTGAAAGAACGTGGCTTCCCAGTCAGAGCACATCTGGCAGCTATCGGCCTTAAAAATATTCGCTCTCCAGGACCAGATTGCATCCATGCCTCAAGTGAAACCTCAAGTTTTCCATGGGGATGATCCAGCACCAATATCACGGGTTGACTCATTTTCACGTTCTTCTTCCGATGGATTTTCCTTCGTCACTGAACCTTCAGCCAGGCTTCCAAATCAGCCAGGGATTGAAAATCCAGCAGGGCTTCACCGAGCGCCTCAATCTGGTCCAGGGTCAGATGATCAATCTGTTCGGTCATCTTGAGTGGAAGGTCTCCAACCCGCCGTCGTAAGAGTTTACAGACCAGGTGTTTTTCTCCAAGGTGGACGCCTTGTTGAATTCCTTCTTCCTTCCAACTTGTGGTCAGTTCCATAACTTTCTCCTTGTCGCCAGGCTCAAGTGTCCCGACTTCCTGTTGAAATTGCACCAGTTCATCCTGGTCGAGTCTGAGATACCTGTCAATAAAGCCGGAAATCAGCTTCATTTTGGCACGGTCCAGTTTGAGCGTCACCAGCAACCGTAGACACTGGGCTTTGGCTCGCGGACGCTCCGCCTGGGGGATGTTCATTTTGGCCATCAGGGCCGCCGCGACCGGATTGGGCCGATTGACAAAATCGCGCCAGTTGAGCCGGTTCAACTGCACGACCCGATACCGAAACTGGTTCACCGTTAAATCCGGGAACTGGATGTCAAAGGTTTCCGGTTGGACTTTGACCGGGCTGTCAAAGGACAGCACGGCAATCGGATAAACCGGCAACCGGTGCTTCCAGTACAGAAAGGTGAAGTACAAAAACATCCGCTCCCCGAACCAGCTTTGCGCCTGATTCTGGTTTTCGTTGTGAATCAGAAAAAACGCTCCGGTGTCCCGAAACCGGGTTTTGACCACCAGATCGCCTTCATATTCGTCCCCTTCCACCACATCGGTAAAGAACTCCTTGTCCAAAAACTCGATGGCGGACGTGTCCATATAGGCCACCACCTCGGGAAAAAATAACTCCAAAAACTCAACGAAGAAGGTCGAAATCAATTGTTTGAACAGTTGATCATGATCCATTGATGCCCTCCTTTTTATAAATGAGTAATAATAGTGTGCCAAACGTCTCTGGTTCAAGCCACACCCATGAAGAAAAAATATCAGCGGCCTGCTGACCGCTGAAGATGGTTGCGTGGGGTTACCGGAGGCGGAGGGATTTCCCGCGTTCGCCAAGCTGCACACCGGGAACAGTCTGACCGTCCTCCAGTTGTGTCCGGATTGCCTCCTTGTCGAGTGACCAGGTGTAGACCCGAAAGTCAGCCGGCACCTGGTCTTCATCCAGGATCTGCACCGGGCGTTTGCCGCCATTCGCCGCGATGAGCAATGTATTGCGGGTGGATTCCAGTCGGGTCACCTGGTGGAATTCCATAAAGTGGAGCAGCCGTTCCTTGAGCCACTTGAGCCGCTGGTCAGCCGATCTCGCCCGGTCGGAGTAGCGTTTGGCTTCAGTCCGGCTGATCTCGACTTTGGCTTCCAGGTAGCGGATATATCCAGCACAGGCGTCTACTTTGTCGTTCAAGTTCCGGGCCAACGATTCCATCACGGCCTCGATATCGGGCGTGATTTCACCGTCGGATGCCTCCAGTTTCGTCTCCAGGTCCAAAATATCATCGGTTAGTTCAATCAGGGTCGGCATCGGATGGTCCTCCTTCCCAGGTCACAACCCAAACACACCCGCCAGTTTGCGGTAGGTGCGTTCCAGTTGCATCGCGGAATTGAACTTCTTGGCCTGTTCGGTGAACGCCATCAACAGCGCATATTCGTTGCGCATCCGGAATTCTTCAAACGTCGGCTCCAGGTATTCGTGCCAGACGGGGAGCATATCCGAACTGGCAATCGCGCCTGATTCGGCGGCCTGAAACAGGATTCGTCGGGCACTGTCATCCGTCAGTGATCGTTCTTTGAGGGTGTCGAGCCGGGCACACAGTTCCTCGATTTTCATTGGAAGCGTGGTGAAGGCGTCCTGGATATCGCGGCGAATGTCGGACCGGCTGGTGTGCTTGCGAATCAGGCTGAAATCCCCGCTCAGCGCGAGGTTATCGCACACCAGAATCTTGACCCCGGCACAGACGCCGTAGGCCATGGATTTGTCGTGGCTGTTGCGGAGTCCAACCGCAAAGCCGTAGTCATCGGTCCGATGTTTGAAATTGAGCACGCCGAACAACCGATCTCCCGAGCGGCTCAGGCCATACTGTTCCTGGGTGATCTCCAGGCCGACACCGGCGGCCTGGTCCAGGACAATGTCAATCGCCTCGGAATGCGGAATCGGTTTCCAGGTTCGGGTTGGGGGTGGGGTTTCCACCCGGACAATGTCGGAACGGGTGGCGCTCCAGGCGCCACAGTGCAAAAGTAAGGTGCCGGTCATACGAGCCTCCTGAAGGTGAGTCAGGCTGTCCGGGGACAGCCTTCACGTGAGTGGGTTGAGTGATGGAAGTGATGTCAAATCAACAGCTTGACATCATAGACCTTGCAGTTTCCCCGTTTCTGGGCGTAGCTGATCTCGACCGGCGTGCCACGGGGACAGTTGATGCGTTCAAAGGTGGTGACCAGGGCGATGCCGCCGTTGATGAACATTTCGCCGTTGGTCATCCAGCGAACACAGGGAATGTCCTTGAGCGAACCGTCATCCTGCTTTTTGGTGATCGAGGTGAAATCAACGAATACCCCCCGCGTCCGGTCACCGATCCGGTTGAATTCAAAGTAGCGGGGCACCACCGACACGACGGCGGCCTTGGTCTGGAGTTCCTGGGAGGCACGCATGAGGTGCCTGAAGTCAGCCAGCGGAAACTGTTCGGGCTGGACCAGCAAATCATCGTGGTGGACGACTTCGCCATCCGGAAGAATGGATTCCAGGAGAACGGGTTCGACTGGTGGGGGCGGATCAAGCAAGGCCAGGGCCGAGGAAGCACTGGTAGAGGGGGTAAGTTGGGAGCGAGAGGATTTCATACGGAAAGATCTCCTTTACAAACAATGGGTTAGAGATGGTTATCAGTCGCACACGGGAACGCGATTAGTAATCACCGGGCAGAAGCGCGGTGATGGCACCGCCAGGACCATCCTCGATGAACCAGAGCGTTTCCGATCCATCAAGCGAGTGGAATACCTGCAGGTAATCAAGCCCGTCAAAGCGGTGGGCCTGACGCTGGAGGTGCTTGAGACAGGTCAGGATCAGATCCAGGCCGAAGGTATCGAGCGCGGCGGGCGTGGCGACAAAGGGTTTGGAGGGTGAAGGTTGGAAGAAATTTGAGCTGTCGGGATCGGTCAGCGCGATTTCCTGGGGCTGAAGAAAGAACGTTTCACCCAGTCGGAGATGGCAGTTACCAGGTGACGTCAGATGGAGCAGCATCAACTCAACTCCACCACGATCCGGACGGGATGACCGTGCAGCGTGTCTTCTGGGAACTCAGCCAGCGACCGGTTGATCCGCAGTCGAACCTCAGTCAGCGGCTGGCCGTCGCTGGTCAGAATGGTTGCCTCCGACACGCCGATCTCCGTGACGGGACAAAAATCGCCGAACCGGAGACAGAACACCGGAGCGGAAGGTGGATAGTCAGCCAGTTTCAACAAAAGCTGGTGAAGCGTGTCGAGCTTCAGGGTTGAAACCCGACGTGGAGCTGGTTCGGCTGGAACCGGCGGGATGGTGCTGGGTGGAGGTGCGGTTTGCACGGCGGTCATAGATGAAATCTCCTAAAAGTTGATGGGTTCGTGGTGGGGAATGCGTTCGCCAAAGCTGGCGAAGGTTTCAAATTCCAGGTATTCGGCATCAGCGCGGGCCGATGCCTCAAGCACGTGGGGTTTGGGCGGAAACCGCAGCAAAAGCTGGCGTGAAATGTCGTGGATCAGCGCCAGGTCGCGGGAAAGCGTGATGACTTTGAGCGATTGCTCCAGGTTCAGTTGACAATTGAGCACGGGCGTGGGTTCAGTCATATGGTTGACAGCCTTTCTGAATGCTCAACCGGGGTCACGATCTGAACGGTTGTGACCCTGGCGCGAAAAAGTAAAAATTCACCATCCGCGCCGACAGGCGCGGGCCGTTCTAAAATCGAGGCCGGGCGAAGGGATGAACACACCCGTTGCGTTCCGCCGCCGTCAATGCCGCCTCGCGTTCATCGGTGCCGGGTAGATCAGGCCAATCATCGGGTCGCTCGTCTTCCACTTCATCCACCCGATCTTCTTCGGTGAAAATCAGCCAGGTTACTGACATAGTGCGAGTTCCTCCTCTTGTGGAACTAAGGCATACACCGCCAGCCAGCCGTCAATCGCTTCGGGTGACTGGTTGACAACCTGAACCAGACGGCCAATCATTTGTAACAGTCGCGGCTCTAATGTAATGACTTCGGCCACCGTAGCTGCCCGGCTGCCGTTCCAGAAGGCAAACATGACTTTGAGCATAATCCGGTCACTGCGGGCGAGCGGGAAATAATCGGACAGACCGGCTTCCGCCAGTTCGTTCGGGATGCCGTTGGTCACAAACCGATGACTTTGGGAAACACCGTGGTGGAGCAGGGTGTGGCAGACCCGTTGACGCTGGGTTTGGTCGCGATACATAGCGTGAACTCCTTTCCAGAAATGGAAAAAGGCAGGCGTGAACCTGCCTTTCAAATATGGGCTTCGTCGGGTGAAATCTGGTCAGAACGGAATCCCGTTGGTGGTCTGCGTCGCCCGTTTGCGTCGGGTTGCCGGTGGCGGCATTGGAACGGACTCAGGAACCATCGAGTCTTCCGCTGGAACAGGTGCGGACACAGGCTCCGCCTGGGCTTCAGCCATCGCGGCGGCTTCATCAGTCTGGGGTCGTCCGCCATTGCTCAGGAACTGCACGTCAGTTGCCCGCACATCAAGCGAGTAGCGCCCCACCCCGTTCCGGTCGGTGAATTCGCTCACCGACAACCGGCCTTCGACATAGACTTCCCGGCCTTTCCCCAGGTAGCGGTAGACGGTTTCCGCCAGCGCATTCCAGGTTGTAATCCGAAACCAGGTGGTGCGTTCCTCAGCGTCACCCGTCGCACCTTTGGCCTTTTCATTGATTGCCAGCGAAAACGTACACACCGGAACGCCTTGCTGGGTGTAGCGCAGTTCGGGATCACGTCCCAGGTTGCCAACCAGAGTAATTTTGTTGAATGACATACAAATCTCCTTTCACGAGATGGAAAATGATGGATGTCCTGAACCAGCCGGCTCAGGAATGAGGTGGGACTCACATCCCACAACCTGCGCCGACAGGCGCATTGCAGCCGTACCATCGAATCAAGCTGAACACCCATCTTTGACAACCTTGGCGATATTGGTTTGGTTCCCGACGCTGTACAGATGGAAAGTGGTCTAAGCTGATGTTGCCATCGCTTCCCAACACCTTTCTTTCCTGAATTGGTTTTTCCCTACGGTCTCGTCACTCAACATCCATTGGGAAGCCTGCCACCCTTCGGCATGAGTGATGTTGTAAGCCACTTGGTGTGAGTGAGTCGCTGGCTTGGTGTGAGTGAGTCGCTGGCTTGGTGTGAGTGAGTCGCTGACTTGGTGTGAGTGAGTCGTTTTTGATTTTTTTAAAATGTTGATTTTAAAATAATTAGGGTGTGTTTTTGAGTGCTGAATAGTATTTAAATAGTATTTAAATACTTATTAAATACACACACATGGGTGTCAGGTGGTCGAATGGAATGACTCGGTGTGTGTGTTTAGAATTTGGCACAAAGTTTGTTTGTACCTAAGATTGTCTGGTTGGGAATTTAATTGATGCAATTCATGGTTGCGAATTGTCTATAAACTCTTATAAGAAAAGATGTTATGTGAATAAGAAATCAAGGAGGGTCATCAGGTCTGGTTGTGGCTGGCCATCGAGCGCACCACCGGCTTGATTGTCGCCTGGGTTTGTGGTGACCGCTCTGAACACAGTGCCTGGTTGGTATGGAAGCCATGCCACGTCCGTCATCACGCCCAATTTTACACTGACGGCTGGGAAGCTTATCAGAATGTCTTCCCCGTTACCCACCATTGGATTTGTCCCAAAGGTTCGGGAGGGACATTTCGGGTTGAAGGTCGCAACACTCCCTTGCGCCAACGCATCAGCGCCCTGGTTCGCCGTACCTGTTCTTTCAGTCTGGATTTGTTGCTCCATACGATGCGGATTCAACTGGTCATTGATCATTTGAATGCGGAGCCATCAGTTTAACCTATACCACTACCGACTTTGGGAAACACCGTGGTGGAGCAGGCTGCGCCGACAGGCGCATTGAAGCTCTATCCAACCCGATCAAACCGGATGAATTGGTCGCCAGCGTTTGATTTCACCATCCGCGCCGACAGGCGCGGGACCTTCGCCAGCGTGTCAGGCGCGTGGCGCGTCACGTGCGCGAAGCGGTTGCACGTGGCGTGACACGCGCCGTACGTCCCTTCCAGCGAACCTTCCCCACGAGTGGAACCGCACAAAAAAAGGGCTGGACCGAAATCCAACCCTTGTCCAACAACTTCTGTCCAGTCCGGTTAGACCGAAGGAAGAGCGGCTTCCACTACATTCCCGCACCGCACCAGCGCCAGCACGTACGTTCCAGGCGGTACCGGCGTCTCACTCGACACCAGACCCAACCGGCGACCATCAATGTAGACCACCGACCGGACCCTGGCCTGCACGACTTCGGCGACGACCGAAACCGAAAACGGCTTGCCATCAAAGCGTTCCAGTCCCGCCACCCAGTCGCCGTACTTGAGCCCGACGATGGTGGCCGCAGCCGGAGCTGGAGGCGCCACGGCCAGCGCCTGGCAGACCTGTTCGGTGAAGGCATTGAAGGCAATCGAGGCACAGCCGCGTGAATGCCGGCTGTGCGCGGCACGCCAGACCGCCGCTGCCCATTCGGCGGAATCAGTGCGGGTCAGCGCCCACTCCCGCAGGACTCCGAGCAAATGCCGGGAACTGGTCCGATCTCCCCGCTGGCAGGCTTCTTTCATCAATTTCGCGTAGCGAGTGCATAACCCGATGGCCGCTTCCTGGTGATAGCGGGAACGTGGGAACAACGGCGCGAACTCTTCCAACGGACGCGAAACGATCTGGGCCGGCTGCCAGCGGGCGGTAATTACCCGTGCCAGCCGGGAAATCGGATCTGATTCCGTCGAACTCACCGCCAGAGGAAAGCGGAGAAACGTGTCCGGATCTTTGTATCCCTGACTCCGCTGGGGAAGCCCGGTTGGACCGTCCAGCTTCCGAATCCCGGCCAGCCAGGCGGGTGGGGTCAACTGTTTGGAAATCGCCTCAATCACCGCTGGATCGTTTTCCAGGTTGTACTTGAACTTGTCCACCGCAATCTGCAACTGAGGCGCTAACTGGTTGACCAGATCCATCCGACCATTGGCGCAGGCCGCGGCAATCAGGAATGTAATCAACCCAACCAGATTGTCCGTGTTTTCCATCCCGACGCGGGCCAGGTGGTCCGTGGTCAATGGTGATGACCGGCGATCTTTGACTTTGACAACTGGAGGAACCTCGCGGCCACTCCAGCTTTTTATGTCAAAGGTCAAGTTTGGAAAGTCAGTCGCTGGCGTCAGGATGAAGTAATCCCCATCGAAGTCGCCCCCAACCAGGGCGGCGGTCTGATGGGACATCCAGGCACAACCGTAGAGATGCGGCAACGGCTGACCATCCACCGAATGGACATTCCGGACCAAACGGACATCCGCCCACGACCGGACCGGATACCGGGTAAAGATCAGTTCCCCTTCCGGTAACCCTGGGGCGCACACCGTTCCAAGCGAAAGGGTATCGTTCGGCAACCCCATCAACCCCGACCAGCGCAACCCGCCACCCAGGGCACAATGCAGCCAGCGGCGGCGAAGGTGGCGCGCAATCCGATCCACGACGTAGGGATGGTGGTTTAACTGCCCGTGGATATCAGCCGCCAGAACCCGATGGAGCAACTGCTGGTCATCGCCGGTGTCCTCCTCGGCGGCGTCCAGTTCGTCCAGTTTGAAGTACTCAACCGCCGCCTGAGTGCTGCTGGCGGCTTTGATCAGGCGGGCAACGACGGCTTCAGCGTGGGGCAGGACATCGGCTTCAATCGCAGATGGTGAAAACCACTGGAGAATTGAGTAGCCAACCCGAGTCGGACGAACTTCACTGATTGAGACCAGTCCGAAAACGGCGCTCCAGGTGTGAAGTCCCAGGGCGGGTACAAAGGACTTGAAGGCGGACACCGGCACGACCAGATCAACACCGGGAGGCACGTCACCCACGGCCAGCGTACCTTTGGCCAGATGTCCCTTGCCCGTTCCATCCGGATTGAGGACCGCCAGGCGGAACTGGATCGCGGTGTCGGCGTAGACCCGCAACCCGGCAAAGAACCGATCCGATGCCTTCCCGTGGCAATCACCGGTCTCAAACTCGCCATCCCGAACCACCAGCACGGTCAGTTCCTGGCGAATGATGGACTGACAATCGGTGACCAGACATCCACCGTAGGCAATGGCCTTTTCCGCCGAATCCCAAAACGTGGCGGACACCGGGGTTGGGGCATCGCTGAACCAGAAATCGCCGTGTTTGCGGCTACCGGAAGCAAAATCAATCTGAAAACCAGCCAGTGGCTGGGCCAGTTTTTCAATCATGGCTGGACGATCAGCCGGATCAACGCTGGCGGTCACAATCCGAAAATTGACGGTGGGGAACAACGCTTCCAGCAGCGTCGCGCGAAACGGAACGGTGGCAACTTCGGTGTTGCCAGAAAGTGAGAACTTCTGTATGTTCAACATCTCTTTAACTCCTTCATAGTTGAAGAGAAAGGGCCGGAAGGTGTTACCAGCACCAACCGGCCCAACCTGTGTTTACTCAAGGATTTGAACCGTAGCTCAAACCCGGCTCACGACCTGCGCCGACAGGCGCATTCGACCGTACTGGGCGACCAACGACCGATCACCACGCACACGGCAGCAAAAGGCGGACCCCGCGCGGAGAAGGGCGACCGCCGGCCTGCGAGCGAACCTGTGAGCGGAAAACAAAAAGCCAGTTGACAAAGCGGGTGAGCGGGAGCGAACAGGTGTCAGCGCCCGTGGTTTGGGCGGGACACGTTTCAGGCAAAAGCCGCGCGGAGCGCCCCGCAACCAGCTTTGGCAACTGTCCTGGCCGGTGGGAGTGGTGAGCGACAGCGAAGCATCAAGCGCCCCGCGACCAACCACCCGTGGCGAACCGGGAGGTGGGGCGCGCCGACCCTTTCAAGCGGGGTAGACTGAAGCGACGTGTGTGTGGAGAAAGTCAGGAAGGCCGCGAACCCGCGTGGCCGTGCGGAGAAGGAGCCCCAGACCCGCGCAGCGAGTGGGGCACCGACGCACGGCCAAAAGAAAGCCCTCCCCTGGGGGAGGGTTGGGTGGGGGAGGACGATAGCTGCTGGACGCGTAACACGCGGCTGGCATCCAATTGTGGAGTTAGCAAATTATGCAACGCTCTATAAGAACAGACTTTCTCAGTTTAACCCTAATGCCTTCATTGCAGCCATCATTGGATCTGAGAAAAACACTGGGTCTACCCGCTCCATAATGTCACCAGAAACTTCAAGAAAGTTACGTTTGTTTTCCAGTGGGATCAGTGCTTTGCGAGCACCGTTGTCCATTGCAACCTGTAAGGGCTCAGCCAGGGACCGCATTGGCTTGATGTTTCCTTGAATACTCAGGTCGCCCAAGATAACGAGACCCGCCTGAGCTGACTGTTTTTTAATCGCCGAGTAGATGGCAATAACTAAAGCGATCCCAGCTTCACAAGGCACATGGTTGTTCAGTAAATCGATTGCTTCAACATGGAAATCTGTTGTATCAAACTGTTGGCCAATACCCATTTTCACTTTATGACCCCGAAGGTAGGCAAAAGCGCGTTGAAGCGATTCCTTCATTGCTCCTTCCACACCTCCTGCAATTTTCAGCTTGCCAGTACCTGAAGAACATCCGACTTCGAGCCGGTACAGACCTACTTTGCCTTGATCATCCACCGAAGCGGTATAAACCGAGCCGGGTGCAAGTGGATCCGCAGCAATCATTTCTCGACCACCTTGCTCCAGAACACCTACGAATCGTTCTTCACGGGTCTGGTTATCAATATAGGAGAAGGAGGTTTGGTGGTACTCAAAAGATCCCATTTTTTTAAGCTGCTCTTTTACACGTCGCCGGCCCTCTAATGCCAGTTCCAAAAGTTCAGCTAATTCATCTTTTGTAATTTCCTCATGGGGATAGATCAGCTTGAACAGGCCAGCCACCGTTTTACGAACAGCCTTTACATCACGGGCATTCAGGTGTGACCCAAGGGAGAAATGCCTGTCAATAATCTCAGTAAAGTTGTGTCGGCGAAGTTCGCGTAACGCCTCGGCCAAGTAATCCACGACAAAGCCGTAGTGATCAGTGAAGTACTCAACACGCATCTTTGGGATTTCCCAACCAGGTATATAGAAATGGAGGCGATCAAGAAATGCCATGTCCTCTCGAATCACATCGGGCAGCGGCATAAACAGGTGCGAGGACCGTACCATTACCTCAACAGGTTGGTTTGTATTACCGAACATCGCGATTGATGCCATTCCTGATAGGGAGTCTTTTCCTCGTGCGAAAGTACCTGATTCACAATAGGTCTTGAGTGTAGTCACTACTTCTTTTGGCATTTTCTGAAGATCAGCGACTTCATCGAATGCAACTGCATCCCAAATACCAACTAAACCCATTTTGTTGGTGGCCATGTTGTAAAACAAGTTCGCTACTGTTGTTGGACCAGTAAGCAAGATTGTGTATGGTGAAAGCTCCTGATATCCGTAGCTTTTTCCTGTTCCTCGTGGACCAAGTTCAACAAGGTTGTAGTTTTGTTCACAAAGGGCTAACAAACGAACGAGAAATAAGAGTTTGACTCGTCGGTCGAAATATGAAGGCTCCATTCCGATGGTGCGAAGCAGCAAATCAATCCATTCAGCGGAAGTAAATTGACTGCGGCAGGCTTTGTATTCATCCAGGTCAAATGTTGCTAGTTGGATTGGTTTTAATCCCTCAATCCAAAAAGGACTACGCTTGCCAGTTGCTTCTTCATCGTACTGATGTCTGATATCCACCTGTGCCCAAATTCCACCCATGAGGAGACGGTCGTATTGCCGCAAGTAATGTTCTGGAACATGGAGAAACTTGTGCCCAAAATTCTTCAGTTCGGCCCAGTGTTTGTCATCATCCGAAATATATCTCACCTGCACCTTGTCAATGAGGGTGTGTTTTCCCTTATCTTTCACCATTGACTGGGCTTTGTTTGCTTCGTCGGGACGGACAAAGTTTGACGAAAGCGTGTTGTTAACTACCTTCAAGCCAGCCTCGATAGTCACCGGGTCGTCGGTGGCGCAATATTTACCCAATAAATACTCAAGGACGAAGACTGGGACATTGGCCCCTACTTTTACTTTGCGGACTAAATCCTTACGAACTACCTTCCCTGCAAACACAGACGCTGCTTTTCGATCTAGCTCAGGCATGATTTATCCTCACATCGAAATGGCGACATCGACCGTCAGCGGAGCCGTCAGTTCTGCCCCCGTAATGGCATCAAGCAAGTAGATCCCTACCGTCTTCTGAGAAATCTCTTCGAACAGCATCAGGGTGACGGTATTCGGTTCAATTTGCTTGTTGTCGTTTTCTGCAATTTTTAGCTTCACTTCGCCAGTCGCATCCTCAAATCCGTATGAAGCACTCACTGGAAGCGATACACATTTCTTGTTGGCTCGCAGTTCGATCCGTACTTTCGGCGGCTCAAAACCGAATAAGCTCGATTTGCTCTCTTTCCCAGCAATCTGCACAGAAAAAAACCTCGTGGTCAGTTTTGCTGAACCGGGGATTAACGTCCATCGGATGGTGGTTGTCAGAGTTGAGGGTTTTGCTGTTGAGTGCATCACAACCACAGGCACAATCAGTTCTTGAGGGGACAATCCCCCGTGGAAAAATGCTCGCCCACCTCCTTTCGATTTAAAGACGGCAAAGGTCCATGGGGTTGCAATATCCAGCTCACTGTCCACACCCAGGGAGGTCAATGAGGTTCTCAGGTACGACGGCTCAGCGGTTCCCCCAACGCCTATCCATACTCGGCGATGGAGGTCTTCAACCTTACCACCAGGGGCTTCTATCTTCATGTCCTCCCCAATTTCGTCAGCAAACAGGTGACCGTGATCGGCTACCATCACGATAGTCTCGATGCCGTGGTCGGCCAGCACCCGAACGCCTCGCCGCAAATGGCCCAACACACCATCGATTTGCAGCCGAGCCTGAGATATGTTGTCAGCCTCACCCAGTTCATCAATTTCTTGCGACGTGATCAAGACCAATTGAGCCTCTTGAATGCCTTCTCTGACCTTTTTGGTTGGCTTGGGGAGCAAATCGTCAAGCTTCGCATCGAAGACCGTCACTCCCGCGTGTTCCTTCAGAAACGCCACTCGATCCTTGCGATCCTTGATGACTTTGCCGCCAATCTCCAGCGCCAGTTTACCACCGCCCACCGCCACAACCTTGGCTGATTCGTGAGCTTTGGGTAACAACGCCGCCATGCCAATCTCGGTGATCGTGGGCATCGTCCCGATAGCAGGTTGAACTTTGAGATCGAAATCATCCATGAGCAGCCGGCACAACTCACGAGCCATCTCGAACCGCAACGCATCCACCCAGACATAGGCGACTTTACCTTCGCCCAGGTGGGGTTTCACTTGCTTTTCGAAGATATCCCGCTGCCTCAGCAATCCCTTGATTGGATGTTTGGCCTTCTGGAAGTGTGTGATGAAATGCCTGGCCAGTTCCGACCCAACTTCGGTGTAGCGTTGCTCAGCCTTGATGATGAGCTTTTCCAGTCCGTGGTGGTCGTTGCCGGCGGCGAACTCGAAGTTGTACTTGCGGCTCTCCATGTGCCGGTGATGGGTATCGAGTAAGCACCAAGGTTTGTCATCATCGGCATACGCCTTAACCAAATCTGGAACTGTGGTTGGAGCCGTTTTGAGCGCCTTGCCCACCTGGTCAGCTTCGATCAAGACCTCGGCAGCCGAACAAATTAGCGCCCACCGGGCCTGAATTGCTGGAACAACATCGGCCCAGAAGCGGGAAAGTCGATACTCAGCCAGATATAGCAACTCTGGGGTTGCCGACATAACCAGTGCGCTTTCCACATGCACCAGCAAAGCCCGCTCGACGCACAGGAAAGTTTCATTCTCTTTGAGTGATTCCAGGGGCAATGTGACTTGACCAAGGATAATCTCCTGCTCGACTTTATTAGCCACATCCACATAGCTGTCCCGGTGTTCCCGGCTGTTTCGCCACGTTCGGGTCAATCGCACGCAGGCATCCACACCGCCTGTGCTGTGGGCCACGGAAACTGATGAAAGTGAAGATGGCACTTGCGCCTTGAGGGCAACGAACAAATCGGTGAGCAAAACATGTCGCCCCATCCTTACTCGCCAGTTGGACAAGGCTTCCGTCGAAGGAAGCTCTATGTCAAAGCTGATTTGTAGCAGGTGACGCAATTCCTTCTGGGCTTCCTTCTTGCTGACTTCTTCATCGTGCTTTTCACTGTTTAGGAACGCCAAAGCGACTTCCTGTGGGTTTGCCGAGCCAAAGATGAGCTTCAACACGCCGGTTGAAATGTCGGTTCCCTGTTCGGCCAGCGAATTCAGATCGGCCAGTGACAGCTTGCCCGATTCCACCTGCCGTTCAATTTCGGCCACTTGATCCTCACCCAAAATCGGTTTGAGGGCGTTGCGGGCTACAACCGACAGGCGGGTATTGCAGGCCGGTGGTTGCTGCCGGGGCTGCATGATGATGCCGGCACAATCAAGTTCGATAAGGGCACTGTGGGTTTTCTCTCGCTCGACAGGGACGTACACAACCAGGCGAGGCGGTTGACCATCGTTGAGCAAATGGTCAATCTCTTTCCGCAACTGGAAGAAGCTGCCGTTGTACCTGGCCACGGTTGTGTTCGGCAGAGAGAGTTCCGCAACTGCTGCTCCATAGGCTTGTTCCGGGTCGTACCAGACGACCAGCCCCTTGTCATCGACCTGCTTGGCGATGAGTTGCACGAGATGTTCGGTGACGACGGCCATTACTTCACCAATCCTTTCTGGCGAAGTTGCTTGCCGATGGAGGACCACTCGTACTGGCCGTCCATCAATTCATCCCAGTATTTCTTGGCTTCCTTCCACGGGACAAGTTCCCAGAGCGGGGCGATGTTCAAGACGACGCCATCGTTGAGGTCGGGGTCGAGATGCAGATTCGCCGCCCGCCGCAGCTTGTCCTCGAAATCCCGCAGTTCGGAGAGGAAGTCTTCCTGCCGCTCGACGTCCTTGGCGAGTCGCTTGGCCTCTTTGCCCCCACCTCCAGCAACATCGCCGCCCGCTGCGGTCTTCTGGGACCGGAGTGCTTCGAGGCGGCTGGTTTCCAAGCGAATCTTCGGCTCGACGTAGTTCACCAGTGCCTTAAACAGCAGGTCTTTGTCGAGCCGGTGGTAGTAGAGCCAGATGGCGTAATTCTTCTTCGAGGATTGCAGCAGCCAGTAGATTGGAGCCTTGCGACGGCTCTTCGAGTAACGGGATATGTGCTCGTCCCAGAAACCGCCTTTTCCGGGTTTGCGGAAGTAGTCACGCAGTTCTACAACACCAAGTAATTGACAGGCTTCATTCTCGACTGCTTCGACTCGATCGCTCCAAATTACGGCAAGAGTATCTCTTACTCGAATGACGATGTCATCTTCACTGTTGGGATCGTCAACAAAAAGACCATCCCAAGCAACTCGAACAGGGTAACCAATTGGAGTTTCGTTCAGCGGCAGATCGTTTTCGTCTCGAAGCATCCCCAATGTGCAAACAGGAATTGGATGAAAAAGTGTTATGGCGTCTACAGGTTGTGGCTGTAAACATCTTTGTCGAACATCCCACCGCCCGAAGGCGATTCCAACGCAATATTGAAGGACGTTCTGCGCTAGACCAATCGGAGTAGTGCCCGTGGCAATCGCATCCGAGATGTTTTCAATTTTGTCGTCTGGACGGGGCATTTCAGTCCAGCCAGATGCTTCAACTTCTTCAACCAGTTCCGCCGAAATCAGAGTCGCAATGGCATTCCTGATTGAATGCTCTGCCTGCCGAACAATTGAGTTCGACTCATCCAACGCCGTCTTCAATTCTACAGAAATATCAAGAAGGCTAGGTGGCACATGTGTCATCGAAGGTATTGGCGCCCAAGGAGATATGAATTCTTGACCGCATTCATCGAGAGATGACCACTTGCGTTTTTCGTTGATGGCGCTCAATACCTCACCGACCCCCAAAGCGGATTCGATCCACCCTGTCGGTAACGGCACTCGCCGTAGGTATTCAGATCCTTTGTGTTGGCCGCAGAACACGTTGACGAGATTCTGGCTCAAATGAGAATTGAGATATGCGAGAAGTGACAGCTCGGCATCTCTTGACGCAACTTGAAAAAGACGACCCTCGTTGCTGAAAATAGCCCCCTCTGGAAATATATGCACATCGAAGTATTCGCCACGCTTTCCGCCTGCAACGCCCGGAAATAAGTACATGCCCTCGCTCTTGACAAATCGTGAGGGACTGTCTCCCAGTTCGTTGATGATTTTGTCTTTGATGTCGGCACCATTCTCAGCCCACAAGACGTATTGTGGTGTCTGAATCCAGTACAGTGAATACGGGCCGCCGTTGTAAAATGGCACCCACTGATTATTGGAAATGTCCTTCGCCAAATTCTCAGGATAAATGCGAATAAATCTAAACACGTCGTTGCACTGCAAACCTCCTGCAATGCGAAAACCCGAGTCCTTAATGGTCGGTCCATTAAATAGTCTCTGAATCGCTATTCTTGGCACCCAATACGACATCGATGAGAACGGAACGTCATCAAAGTCAGACGTGTAGCGAACAACAACTTCGGCTTTTTTGAGACCTTCTTCGCACATCGAAATGGCGGACGTAAGTTCTGCCGCCTTTGATATGATTTGGCATTGCCTTTCATCAAAAAACACGGTGGGCAACGCAATCCGTTGTTTTGAGAAGGCGTAGCAACATGTCATCACATCTGCGTCGTCCAAAACGCCAATTCCAAGATCAACATAAGCGGTCAACGCACCTTCCTTAAGGGTTCCTGTTCGGAACGGCTCATAGGAACTCTTCTGGAAAATCGTCCGATCCACGATTGCTGCCGTATACCCATATTCTGTGCTGAGGCTCGCACAACGCTCCATCATGGCCCACGCAAGGTTCTTCGATATAGCGGTATCGAAACGGCTAGTTCCAATCGTTTGCATTCCAAGGCTCGGCAGGCCGAAGGGTGGGTTTGTCAGGCAAACGTCGTATCGCTTCTGGCACAGGTCCACGAAGGAGAACCCTCGCACTGCATCATCTGCAAAGAGACGCCGTTGGAGGCGCTGACCGTTCTGCGCTTTTTCGGCGTAATTGCGAAGCTCCTCGATCACTCGTGCTTCCGCCTGATCGAAGAACTGATCGTCGGTGATGTCGGAGAGATCGAAGAGCAACGGCTGTTCGGGCTTACCGGCGAGACGATCCATTGCCGCTTGCGTGAAGAGCAGCGGCTGGCCTTTGCGATCCGTGGCTTGGGTCGTCTCACGGACGTACTGCTTCTTGGCAGCGGCCACGGCGTCCCGAATCTCTTCCTCGATCTTGAGCAGCGATCCAGCTTCACCCGCCAGTTTCATCTTGTCAAAGACGACTTCCACGACTTGGCCGAGGACTCTTGGTTCAAGCTGGCCGACGAATTCCTTGAGCATCTGCGCTTCGCCCGGCATCGGCTCGGCACAGACGAAGTTGGAGCGGGTGATCTTGGGGCGATCCTTCTTGAGTCCCATCTCCTGATACGCCCGCTGGCAACGCAACCACAGGGCAAGGGCGGCAATCTGGCTGGCCCGCAGGTCAATGTCGATGCCGTGCAGGTTGTGGGCGAGGATCAGCCGGGAAACGTCCCGCTTGAGGGCATCGAGCGTCGGGTAGTCTTTCTTCAGCGCCGGGCCGAGGTCGGAATCAGCATAGGCTTCCTCGTAAATCGTGAGCAGCAGGTCAAAACAGTACAGCAGGAAGTGCCCGCTGCCGCAGGCCGGGTCGAGAATCTTGAGTTCCCGTGGGTCTTTCTTTGGGCGGTGGGGAATGTGGACCGGGAGCTTGAGCAGTTCTTCCTGTGAGAGATCGTCCTTCCCCTCGGCGGCGTCCTTGGGCGGATGTTCGCCGTCCTTCAAGAAAATCTCGGTGGGGCGGCGGACCATGTAGCGGCACTGGTCCTTGAGCCTGGTGTCACCCTTGCGCATCTCGTACCAGATGCGGCCAAGTGTGTTGTCGGTGAGGAATTCGACCACATAGCGGGGCGTGAAGAACTGGTTGCGGAAGGCCAGTTCGTAGGAGTTGCGGGGAGCCTGGCTTTCCTTGCGAGCCTGGTCTCGCAGTTCCTTGGGCGTGAAATACTGGTAGACCCAGCCGATGGTTTCGTCCTGCGACCAAATCTGCGGCCATTGCTCTCGCAGTTCCATTTCCTCGGCCTTGATCCCGCCGCCGTTGAGCAGGTCAAGAACTTCATCGAGTGTCTTCTGTCGAGGATAAAGGCGGTTGGCCGGATCGTTGGGATTGAACAGCACGCCAATCTCGTCGGAGAGCGCCCCACCGAGCCAGTCCAGGAAGTGCCGATAGGCGACATCCTGCTGGCCGGTATTGAAGAGCCGTTCGTCCTCTTCATGCTCGGCAAGATAAAACTTCACGCCGTTGGAGTTCACGCCCCGGCTGACCGCTTCACGAAACTTCTGCCCGCCGACGTAGACCTCACGGGCCTCCATCATCTTGTAGGCACAGAGCCGATTAAGATGCGTGAAGGCAATTTCCCGAATCAACTGATCGAGAGCATCCTTGGGCTTGAACCCACGGGCCTTGATGTGGGCGAAGTGATCCAGAATATCCTTCCGGGCTATTTGTTCTTCTTCGCTCAAGTGGGTCATTCTGGCATTTGGATCAGCGGTAACCTGGTCTTTCCTGGCAAAGATGCCATATGTTCCCTCAAGTTCCTGTGAAATAGAGTCTTCAAGCAGTTTGCGGCACTTTGTTACGACGTTGCGAAGCTTATTGCGAATCTCCTGGTCCATGTCAGAGTACTCCCCCTGTTTGCGATGCCTCTGCTTGCTGCCTCAATTCCCTGAGTCGCACCATCACCAGGTCATCCAATGCAAGGCAGACAACCCGAATGGTCTCCACAGCCTGCTTTGCCCAGGGGAAGCCAATCTCCTGGGCAGTGCCCGTAGGGTTATCTTGGGAACGGTCGGCTCGATGAACGATGTCGTTGCGACGTTTTACGGTGGCATCGAGAGTTTTTTTGATTTCGTTTTCATCCCGGCCTAATTGCCGGGCAATTTGCTGCCACGGATTATCAAGTGCAAGTAACACCCCTGTAATATGGATACCTCGTTTGCCGTTGAGATAAGTGAAGTTCAGGCTGCTAATCATCTTGTTGGCGACAACCAGTGGGTCTGGGTCAACTAAAATGCGAACGGCTTCATCAAGATCGAATTTCAGTTCCTTGAACTGGTTCTTAAATGCTTCGTCGTTCCTCGGCACAAAATTACGACCTCGCAACTGAATCACTTCGGGAAGATTGTTTCGCAGCAGGATTGGCAGGTACGTTTCCAAAGCAGTGCTGGCTGTGACTACGGATTGACGAAGTAGATTACAAAGTGCGCTTCGCTTAATTGATGAAAGGGGAACTTCAGCTCGTTCCCGAATCAGACCCAGAAAAATTTCGTTGTAAATGACAATCAATCCTTCCTCGTCCTCGGCATTGACTATTTTCCGCAACGACTTCAAAAGGGTTGCTTCGGTATTGGGCGTTTCATGTTCCAATAATCGGAAGACCTTCAGGAGCAAATCTGCTGGCCGAATGTTATCTTCAAAGATTTGACGAGGGCTAAGCATGCTTCACTCCAAAATGATAATGGCGCCTTCATCGATGCACTTTTGAAGTTCATCCCGAATGAAGTCGAGGGCTTTGTTAAGTTCGTCCTGCGTCTGAATGGGCCGACTGAAGAGTCCCGAAACTCGAACCCTTCGCACGGGGGCTTTCTTTTCGCTGCTGATTGAGAGTTCCTGTAACTTGACCAGGACTGAAGATTTCAATCCATCAACAGCGGTGATATCCGACTCCATTTCCGCAAGGCTGGATTTGCCAAGCGACTTTCCCTCTTCAACCGATTCCTTGTCCTCGTCGGCACCAACCCGACTTTGAAGCGGCGAAAGAAATGAAGAAGCTCTGTCAGGGTTATTAACTTCCAACAATCCCCATTCAGTGCGGTTTTTAATCTCATCAATGGCTGACTCATAGACCTTCTTACGGCGGTCAAAGAGATCGCAGTACGCGTTGCGATAAACGTCCAGCACAGTCTTGGTATGAGCGACTATGTCGTCCCAAGAATCAATGAATTGCTCAGACGCCAAGAGGGTTTTCAGTTGCTCAACCGTGGCGACGAGTTCCGGCGATGGGTTGTGGGCGACGAGCCGTTGCCATACTTGATCGGTGGCTTGCCGGGCTTGCCTCAAGACGTTGATGGCTTTGGTATCAAGTGATTCGTGCAACTTTCGAACCTTGTCCCGAGTTTCACCAAAATCCTTCCCGTACTCGGTGAGGGTGCGAACGCAGTCATCCGAAGCTGAAGATTTAATACCTTCCAGGGTTTGCTGGTATTCCGACAGCATGTTGAGGACCGGGAGTTGGTGAGCTTCAGCGGTTGCTTTGAGCGGATAGAGCTTTTCCAGTTCCTCCGTAGCGACCTTCTTGAACGCGGTGGCAATAGCTCCCTCTTCGACATCAACTTCTTCTCCAGTCAGGTCTTCAAGCTGCTGGACAGCTTGCGTAAGCGTTTTTAGGCCGACTGATTGGCGAGGTGAAAAAAGAGACGAACGGAAGGCCACATTGCTTGTGAAGGGTGTCCGTGAAGCCGGATCCTGGTAATTATGAAAACGATTCCCTTGGTAAGTAACCTCAATCTCACCTGCCCGGAACAAGGTGGCCAGGATCAACCGTAGCATGTCACGTTCCCATCCGTAGGGAGTACCGCCGAATCGTTTCTCCAACGCCTTGCCCATACGGGTGTCTTTATTCCCATAAGCATGTTCATTTTTCAGGTAATCCAGCACCTCCCTGGTAACTTCAGCATTGGTGTTGATGATGTTCTTCGGACCATCCTTGATGACCAGCCCCAGTCCTTGATCTCCAATGTAGAAGACACTGGAAAGAGCCTTCAGGTCTATGACCTTGAGGATGTGCTCGGCTTCATCACCCCTGAGAGGTCGGGAACCCATTTGCAACTTGGGGTACAAGTCAGGCACGAGTTGCCCAAAAAGCTTTTTGAGGATTTCACCCAAACTCTTACCCAAAGCGGAGGCGTCCTTTTGAACGCCCCGGAACATCCCCGTGCCGCGTTCCATTGCTTCGGTGAGCTTGTCTCGCAAGCGAGTTTCATAGCTATTCTTCGAGTTCTTTTCGTCCTGAAGGCAGGTTGCTTCGTCAGGACTGATTTTTTGCTGAGCGCTGAGCTGGCTGTATTTGTCTACCATCTTTCGCGAGGCATGAAGCTGAGCAACCAGTTCATCGATTTCCGGAGTGAGGCAAAAGAGCCAGTAGAGATTATTTGCATTTGATTTTTGCTGGCTCTCGGTACGGACTTCGTCAATGCGTTGAGTGAGTTCGCCAGTGTCATCGGAGATGCAGAGTGTCAGCGGCAAGTCGCCTTCTTCCGCGAGGCCCGTTCCTTCAACGCTGATTCCAATACGAAAAGAACGATTCTGGTAACGATAAGTCTTAAATTCTGGCTCATCAAAGATTTGTTGGAGGGCAATACGGGTTAATTCGTTACGGTCACGAGGTTTGGGGTCAAGGTGACCACCCCTTTCGTTGGTCCAATCCTTTTCTTGGGCGGTTTGTAGCTTCCACCCTTCCTCGGTGTTACGAATGAATTTAGCGGCATCCAGCCGTGTCACAGCCGCTTGCACTTCACTGAGTGGTGGGGCCTTGCCTACTTCATCCACTAAAACAGCAGCCAGGTTGACTTCGGTACGAGGGAGGTCACGGATGAATTCTAGCAAACAGATTGCTTTGGCAACCTTCAAAGACCAACCGAGATCTTCGGGATCATTATTGAACCGCTCGGAAATCTGGTGAATATCCGTGCGTTTCTCATTCGAGAGATTGCCTTCCACCAACTCGAACACCTTATCCAGGGTTACCAGCGATCCAATGGGCTTCTTAGCGAAAGCTGTTCGATCCGACACAAGCATCTCATATGCCTGTTTAATAATTGTACGATTGCTGCCGCCATAATGCCGTGGGGCACCGGGTTGAAGACGAATGCCCGACATGATGCCGATGCACAGGTCAATGTAGTGGGGCGGATAAGGGTAAAAGTGGATAAAGTCGTTTTCGTTGATGTCAGTGCGGCGGCTGGTGCGCTCCAACCGAAGCGCAGCGTTCAATTTCCCCTGATTCTCGGAGAAGAGTTTCGTCAGCAGCTTCTCTGCCTCAGGCTTTTTTGCCAAAACACGCTTTGTGGCGACTTCCCGAATATCGGATGGGGCGAGGTCCACACGGTGACGAAAGCGATCTTGTAGTTTTGCCAGTTCAACTCGCTTGGAATCAATGGCTGCAACGACTTCATCAAGCTTTTCTTGGGAAGTGACGACGATCCAACAAGGGGCTGTAATTTTGCGGGCTTTAAGAAGATTCTTGCCCACCTTACCGAACTCTTCGATAGTTGCCCGCAGATCTTCAATTTTGTCTCCACTCCGGGCCACATGCTGACCCACTTCGTCAATGATGAAAACGAGTGCTTTGCCTTTACGCCGTCGTCCCCAAAGCTCGAAGGTCCGTTCAACAACCTTACTCACCGTAATCGATGCATCCCGATTGCGCTGGGCGTGTGACCAAGAATCGGCTGATGGATAAGTCTGGGGGTCAAGATTATGGAGAATGGCGCTGGCACGAGACAATTTCTGTGCCCCGGCACGGACAGTCTTCCAGTCCTTGTTCAACACGGATTTGCAAGTAGCGATGAATTCAGAAAGTCTGCTCTCAGCTTCAAGCTCGATCTCCAACTCAGCAATGTCGAAGTCTTCAGCATAGCCAAGCTCCCTCAGAAGAACCGTATACATTAACTCAGCAATCCGCTGGGTAACCTTGCGAGTGTCAGCTTCCTTTGCAACTTCAAAGAGAATGACCTCAGTGGGTATTTTGACATTGATGAAGTCAATCAGGTCGCCGATACGCCTGTCGTCCATCTGTTGTTTGAACAGGTCTGCGAACTTTTTGTCAAGAATGGCTTGATTTTGAAGGGCATAGCCGAGGTTCTTGGCAAAAGAGCTTTTGCCAGAGCCGAAGAACCCCGACACCCAGACACCGATGCTTTCATGCGGATCGGAGGGAGATTCAGCAATCACCTTGAGTAGTTGGTAATACTGCTCACGAATACTATCGGTGGCGACGTATTCGGAAATTTCAGCATAGACGGACTGCTCGTCAGCCTGGTCAACCTGGATAATCTCCTCAATTTTTCGGTTCAGGTCACGAGTCAGCAGTTCGCCGATAGTTTTCATGTGGGTATCCTTTGCCTCAACCATAGATTTTGACTCTGTAATTACCTAGAGCGTCCCGATCTTTCAAGTCCATAAATCGTAATCCCGTCGTGCCTTCGAGGGAACCAGGATAAAATAGGATAGTAGTTACCTTTGTCCTGCCCTGCATTTTATCGAGCAGCATCGACATGTGAAAAATACCTGGAGACATGACGGCAACACGGGTGAGAAAGACTACAGAGTTCTCCGGGTTGATTGAGGATAAATGGTCTGCCAGCAATTCCCACAGAGGCACCCAAACCTTATTGGATAGGTAGGTGGTAACCTGTTGTTGAGCCTCCAAGTAACCACGGTCTTTTTCCAGGGCGATTATAGCCTCGAAGCCCTCGTCATCATCCTTTTGGTACACCTTCTCCAACGCTTTCCACAAAAGTTCCGACATTGGGATTATGTGAACTACCTTGCCAACCGCCTCAAGTCGTGTGGCAAGTAACTTAATCTCCCGGCGAAGCTCCCATTCTTCGGTAGGGTTGTACCGCAGGATTGCAAAGGGTAGGTCGTGATAAACGTTGATTCGTGGAGGCACTGCCTTCAGGTCACTTTCCAGAAAAGCGATGCTATCTTTGAGTGAGGACATTCGCATACTCCTCAAGGGTTTTGGCGGGAAATGTCAAACGCGTAACACTGCCAGCAACGTGATACTCCAGCAATTCACACTGGTGGGCTTCAAATAAAAAGCGTTCCACTCCTTCCCTGGATAAGAAGAATAGTTTCCAGCAGGGCAACTCGATCAGTTTCACTCCTGATGGTTGGTGCTGCTTTAGAAAGAACACGATGTATGCAAATGACTTGATGGGAAAGTAGGCAGGAGCAATCTTCTTGTTGACAGCACCTTCAAGTACACCGAAGTCCCGAAGAGCAGAAAGTAGACCTTGTGAAATGCGAATGATTGTACGGTCGGACCAGTTCGCCGAGGTCTTCCCTTCTTCCACCCACTTTGCTAAGGACCGTTGGAAATCCTGCACATTGATATCCACCAAACCTCGTTCTTGCATTGGAACAAGAATTTCAGTAACGGTATCGTAAAGCAACTTATCCGCACGAGCCGAGTGAAAATACAGCAATCGTACCAAAGCGGAGGGAGGGAACTTTCCTTGGAGGAGAATGATAAGTGCGCGAGTTACAGATTCTTCGGATAGATATCGTTGGCGAAAGATCGCCAAAATGTCTTCAACACGAGAACGCGATGCCTTTCCGAAAATATTCTCTCGATGCACTCGGTTAAGATTTTCTGTTACTGAGTCAGCAATATTCCAGTGTGAAAGCAGTGTCTTGGTATCCGCTATCAGGGCGCCAGCTTTGATAATTTTGGACGAGTACAGAAACGAGGATCGAAATCGATTTTTCCTGCTCTGTTGTTTTTGGCCCACCATACTCAATCCTCGCAATATTGTCATTGGCAATTGCCGCCATGATATTTGAATTCCCGTTCGTTCGATGGCGAGACCGCCACCGAATTATTTGTCCATTTTCTTACGCATCACCTCTACTTGCTGCAGCAATGCATCCAGATCTTCCTGCTTGAAGAGTCGGTAGCCATTCACCGGATGGCGAACGGCTGCGATCTTACCGGCATTGACCCAGTTGCGGAGAGTGTTTGGCGAAACGCCCAAATACTCAGCAGCTTGGGAGATTCGGAGGTAATTCGATAGTTTTTCCACTTCGGAACTCCCTAATCCGTACCACCGTGGTTCAAGAAAATAAAACTCATTTTCCAAACCTTACCAAAGATTGTTATGTTTGCCAATAAGGGCATTATAGCTTTTCAAATAAATATTTCTGCTTCTATCGGATTTTGTGCTACGCCGTATTATTATTGAAAATAAAGGGTTTACGTTTGCTTTATTTGATAGAGACTTGAATACCCACAGTAGATTCTCAACAACTTACGGAAAACCAGAGCCATCCAACCAGCTTCCGACAACTCAAAATGCAAAACCCGGTAGGAGCAGAAACTCGCATTTGACAGGTGAGGCAGTGCAACCAGCGGGCATCTACCGTCGTGCGGGTCCGCCTGCCTTCCCGTCCACCCTGCTACACATCGAACTCCGGCGTATCTTTCGCGGATGGTTGTACCTGGTCCGCACGTCTCAATCTGCTTCCTGAGGTGGTTGATCTCTTCATCCACCTTCCGCCTCTCAATTTTCAGTTGTCCAAGCTGGTGTTTTTGCATAACCGACAAAACGGTATATTCCAGAGTGAATCTAACACTGAGCCAACCAGCCCAAACACATGACTTTGGTATTTCTTGTTGCAAGTAAAAGGGTTTTCCATTTCTAGCTTATGGAAATTACCATTATCGAAAAAGACGACGGCACAAACACTTAAAAACTTGATGCTTTGCAAAGGGTTGAAATAAAAAGATTTATACCTTAGCCCTTCAACCAGTAAAACACGGTTTGCCCGTTTGCTTTTGGAGTATGCCGTTTTGTCGGTTTATGCAGAAACACCCAATTTGGTGTTGTGGTTAAGTGCCCAAATTGCTGGGGGGGTCGCGGACAATTGCTGGGGGGGTCGCGGACAATTGCTGGGGGGGTCGCGGACAATTGCTGGGGGGGGGGGGGACAAATGCTCTTTTATAAATATCGCTAAATGAATGCTTTACAGGCTTTTTTTGTAGCTGAACACTATTCTTAAACACATGTTTTAAACACTATTCTTAAACACACACACAGGAAGTCCCGCGAGACAACCAGGTTTAGACATTCTCAGACTTGTGTGTGTATTATGAAAAATCACATAGTCTTGCTATTTTACCTGGCCAAAACCAAGATTTTTGAGCAGTGAGGAACGAAAAAACGCATGCTTGATTACAACGCAGGGCGTCATATACTGTTTAAGATGGACTGATTATGAAACTCGACAATCAATTTGCGACTCAGAAACGAAAAGAGATTGAACCGCTTCTAACCGATGTTGTTCGTGCAGAACGAAACATTGAGCGATGGCCTGCAATCTGGACACCTGCAAATTCAAGAAACACGACCAAAGTCAGAATCCTAGAACGTCAGAAATTCCTTGAAGATGGCAGTAGACTTGCCTGCCAGGTCAAAATAACGCCACTTATCGAGTACGGAAATTTAACAACCGAAGACCAGAAGGTGTTTCTTGGTCTCATAAAGCTATGGGAAGAAGCCTATAAACCTGAAGAACTCAATTTCTCGCTTCGTCAGCTTGCCAAGTGTTTAGATATTGCATCCTGGAGTGGTGAAGTTGGAGAAACCCTGAAAAAATCACTCTGGAAACTTCGAGGAACACTCTTTATCTGGACGAACTCGTATTGTGATGGCGTAACAAAAGAGTTCCACAAACACTTGAACTCATTCACGATCCTGTCTGAATTGGAAATCTTTGAAAAAGAAATGGCTGGAAGCACCAATAAACAAGCCTGTCGCCTCAAGTTTTATCCCTTGATTGAAAAAAACCTGAGAAACCGCTATACACAGCCGACCTTCTACAATGTGGTGATAGGTTTTCAAAGCGGCCTTGCTCAACTCCTGTACCAGTACCTTGAACTAACGATGGTGGACAAAACCAATTTTGAGCGTACCAGTAAGAATCTTTTTGAAGAACTGGCGATAGAAGGCAAGAAATACCAATATAAATCTGCAAGAAAAAGAGCTTTGGAAAGTGCTATCCGTGAACTAGATAATGTTCCTATTCCTACCGGGATTTTGCGTGTTTCCCTTGAGGAAACCAAAAAAAATGATGATTGGAAATTAGTTATCAAAAAGACTGCACAGATGTTATTGCCACTTAGCCAGATAGATAAGGAAGCCGAAGCCGAAAACATCACCGATTCTTCAGATCTTCCGAGTAAAGAAGCTCCAAACACCAGTCACCAGCCGATTGAACATCAAGATCAAGCTACCGAACTTGTCCAGCACTTCCACAAAACGTTTTTCAGTTTGGATGTTGAAGAACCGGGAGCACACGAGCTGAAGCAAGCCGCTGACCTCATCAAAAAGCACGGCTTCGAAGTTGCTACGTACGTGGTGAATTATGCTTACCGACAAGCACAGGAAACCCATTTCAACATCGCAACCTTTGGCGGCATCCTTCACTATGCGGGCAGAGCAAAAGCCAGGTACAAGAAAGACCAACAAGCACAGGAAAGAATCCGGCAGACAGAGGAACGAGAAAGGTCGGTTGAAACTTGCCCACTTGGATGCTGGAGAAATGGCGGCAGGGTTTTTTGGGTGAAAATAGACGACCAGGGGGGCTCCATTAACCAAATGGACTGTCTACACGATGAAGCCATGCACAAAGAAATGGAACATAAAGATCAGATAAAAATTGCAATAACCTGTGCAGATTTCTAAAGCTAAGTTGTTGAAAATACAAATTTATTATTGCAAAAAATAAGTCATATGTGCCTTATAAATTGCTTTCGTGTTCTCTTTCTACAATACTTTCTATTGATCTTTACAAAATAGCTTGATTTTACCCATATATAAACTATAGTGAGATTGTAAATTCTTCTCTTCACTCTATGGGTAGATGTATGAAACTGGCGGTACTGAATCAAAAAGGCGGAGTGGGCAAAACAACGGTTTCCGTCAACCTGGCTTATGGTTTTGCTCACGAAGGAAAACGGACACTTTTGGTTGATCTTGACCCTCAAGCACATTCAACCATCATTTATTCCTCACCACCTAAGAAGCCAGAGGCAACGGTGGAAGACTTGCTTTTGAGCAAGACAAGTGACGTCAGGAAAGCAATCATCCCCGCCAGTGTGAACGGCCAGCCTGTCAATGGCCTGTCTTTGATAGCATCCAACATTCATCTTGCTATTACCGCAGAGCAGATCATAGCCAGTACCCATCGTGAAAAATTGCTCCATAATCATTTTAAGAAAATCGAAAAAGATTTTGATTTTATCGTGATGGATTGCCCCCCCACCCTGAACGTGTTGACCGTCAATGCGATCTTCACAGCAGACCTGATCTTGATTCCGACCACTTACAGTGTGAACGCTCTGGATGGCATCGCTGACCTTTTTAAATCAGTGAGCGATGTCAAAGAGAGTGAGGATTTTGCTTTTTTGATTGTGCGCAATGGGTACGACGCTCGCAACAAGGACAGCAACAGGTTTATAGAGGAGAACCTGGAACCCTATCGCCAGTATGTTTTGAAAACGATTATCCGAAGAACTGAAGCGATCAATCAAGCGCCAATGAACCGAGAACCAATCTTTACCTTTGACCCGACTTCCAGAGGAACAGAGGATTTTCAAGCCCTTACATCTGAATTGATAGTCTATGCCTAAAAAGAAGATTACCGGAGCGAGCAAACTTTTGACCGAAAAGGAGCCGAGCGCACCGCCGACCGCGCCGCTCAATCTGACTACCCCCAAGGTGAAAAAGCCCCGCCTGAAGAATTTTCGTCTCAATGATGTTGACCAAGAACAGCTCAGGCGAATTGTGGACGAGGTAAACCGCCTCAGCCCGTACAAGAAAATTAGTGAAGCCACCATTATCAAGTCTCTAATTTTTTTAGGCAGCAAGATGCCCCCTGAGAAAATCCTAAAGGCTACCAAAGAAGTTTAAGCATATGGCGCGCCAAAGAGTTTTGATTCTGCTGCTTGTAAGGTATTGAAAATACGTTGACCATAGGTTTTGCCTTTGTAGTTACATAAGGTGGTTTTTTGAAGAAATTTAAGGTATTTATAGATTAGATATTTTTTAAACTATATTTTCTTTAGAAGAAATAGTTTTATTTTTGCAAGTTGTTGATTTTTAAGTGTTTTTTAGATTTTTTGTAAATCAACTTTGATTTCTTACAAGCCTTCTTTTTAGAAAGAATATAAGCTTTCTTGTGAGAAAGATAAAGCGCTTTATCTACAGCAATCCTTTGCCGCGTAGCCAGCGCAACTGTTCGGTCGTCATATCACAGGCATCCTTAATGGGTGTTTTTGCATAAACCGACAAAACGGCATATTTCAGGGTGAATCTGGCGCTGAGCAAAACAGTGCAGGCATATAGTTTTGGTGTTTTTTGTTGCAAATAAAGGGTTTTTCCATTTCTAGCTTCTGGAAATTACACTTATCGGAAAAGGCACCGACACACGCGCTCGAAAATTTGATATTTTGCAAAAGGTTGAAATAGAAGGGTTTACACTTTGAATATACCGTTTTGTCGGTTTATGCAAAAATACCCAAAAAGCAATGGCAAATGGCGGCCACTCTCAATCCCCATCATGAGGGACCGGGCATATCAAGCCTTGCACGTCCTGGCGCTTGATCCGGTAGCGGAAACCATTTCCGATCCGAACGTGTATGGATTCAGAAAAGAACGCTCAACCG
>CAZXCE010000005.1:0-42625 GCA_964639175.1 uncultured Clostridia bacterium | reverse complement strand
GATGAGGGATGAAAGAAAACCAGTTCTTCATCCCGAAAATCTTCAGCCCCTCAGCCCTTAGCCTCATCACGCCGAAACCAGTTGGGGCTGTTCCAGGCGATGATAGGCGCCGTTGCGTTTGCAGGGAATAAATCCTTCTTCCTGAATAATGGTGAGCAGCGTTTCCTCGGTGGCTCGATGATTGGCACCGGCGGCTGAAACGACATTTTCCTCAATCATAATGCTCCCCATATCATTGGCACCGCCGTGCAGGGCCCGTCGTGCCACATCAAACCCCTGAGTCAGCCACGAAACCTGCATATTCGGATAGTTATCCAGATACAACCGGGAGAGCGCAAACCACCGCAGATATTCATCCGGTTCCAGACGGTTTGGAAAAACTTTTCCGATTGGCACAAAATCAGGTTGTAACGTCCAGGGAATAAAAGAGATAAAACCATTTGTCCGGGATTGGAGTTCCCGCAGCAGCCGGAGATGTTCAAACCGGTCATCAATGGATTCCCCCATGCCATACATCATGGTAGCCGTGGTTGGAATCTCAAGTCGGTGGGCTGCCTCCATAACATCCAGCCATTCTTTCCCGGTACATTGGGTTCGCCGACGTTTGCGGAATTCATCAACCAGAATTTCACCGCCACCGCCTGGAATCGAATCCAGCCCGGCTTGTTTTAACCGATTCAGAACCTGTTCATAGGACAGCCCGGAAATTCTGGAGAAGTTCAGGATTTCCGGCGGAGAAAAACAATGCAAATGGATGCGATAGCGTTGTTTGAGCTCCCGGAGCAAATCTTCATACCATTCCAACGGAAGGTCAGGGTGAAGTCCACCTTGCATCAGCACGCCACTTCCGCCGAGTTCGATGGTTTCTTCTACCTTTTGATACATGGATTCAAAGCTATGCACATATCCTTCGGGATGACCTGGTGGGCGATAAAAAGCACAAAAGGTGCACACCGAGGTGCAAACATTGGAATAGTTGACATTTCGGTCAATCACATAGGTCACGATCTTGTCTGGATGAAACCGCTGACGAATCTGATCTGCTGCCGTGAGCAAATCCTCAAGTGGGGCGGTCTGGAGCAAAAACATCCACTCATCCAGGTGTGGATGGTTTCCGGCCAAAATACTTTCAAGCAAAGTGTTCGATTTCTCCATAGTTATGATCTTTCTGTGTTCCAGGCTGGTGAAATTGGCATATTATACTGGCGACAGAATCCACACCAACCTGACTTGGCTTGTAGTCAGTGCCGTATTTGAAAAAAGAAAGGATAGGGAACTCAATCGCCGCTGATGCGATTGAGCAACCCGAATGGAAGACTGGTCCATGCCATACGTCAATCTCAAACCAATCATTGATCATATGCTCAAGCAAAGCGAGCACGTAAGTGATCTGAATTTTTCGGTGAATTGCCCGCCTCAGGTCGAAATCAACGGTGAACTTTTTCCGGTTAATATCAAAGGGTTGCCCGTGTTAACGGCCTACCATACTGAAATCATTGCCATGACCTTGTTGGGAGGAAATAAAGATGCCGCCGAGAAGTTAATTCGAAATGGCTCAGTGGATTTATCGTTCAGTGTTTCTGGGTGGAATCGGTTTCGAGTCAATGTTTTTTTGCAGCGTGGCACCATTTCAGTCGTGATGCGGGTGGTTCTTTCTGATATTCCATCGCTTGAATCGCTGGGGCTCCCGACCCAACTGGGAAGTATTTCAACCCTCAAAAATGGAATTGTACTGATTACAGGTCCCAGCGGGAGCGGGAAATCCTCAACCCTGGCTGCCCTGGTAGACAAAATCAACCAGGAACGGTCCTATCATATTGTCTCAATTGAAGATCCGATTGAATTTCTGCATACGCGAAAACGATCAACGATTAACCAGCGTGAGCTGGGCAGCGATACGCCAAATTTTGCGGTTGCGTTACGGGCGGCTTTGCGCCAATCGCCAAAGGTGATTCTGGTTGGAGAAATGCGGGATTTAGAAACCACTGAAATCGCACTCGAAGCGGCTGAAACCGGGCATCTGGTGCTTTCCACTCTGCACACGACCGATGCTTCAAAAACAATTGACCGCCTGATTGGGCTTTTTCCAAAAGCTGAAGAGCGAGTCATCCGTGTCCGGCTTGCCCAGGCATTTCAATTCATTGTCTCACAACGATTGATTCCAAAAGCAAAAGGCGGTGGTCGGATTGCCGCCGTCGAAATTTTAAAATCAACGCCTCGAACCCGTGAATACATCGAAAAAGGCGAAAGTCAGGGAAAAACCCTGCTCGATGCGATGCAGGACGGGAATCTGGAAGGCATGCAGCATTTTGATCAGGTTATTGAACGATACATTCGAACCGGAATGGTCACGCGTGAAGACGGGCTGTCATTTGCGACCAATCCGCATAATCTCGAATTGAGGCTGGCTGGATTGGGTGCCGGATGAAGCACTTCATCTGTTGGGCAGGGACAAAACGTATTGTGCCCGTCACGTTTTGCTCAATTGCCCGTTTATTTGGAGACTTTTTATGAAAACCCTCTATCGAATCCTGGTTGGTATTTTTGTTTTAAGCTGTTTATTTACATATGGATACCATATTTTTCAATCAACTGAATTAACCACATTGGCTGCAACGACTCAGAAAAGCGTTAACCGACAAGCTCTGACGATTAGTTCAATTTCACCCGGTCAGGTGCCGAAAGGACAGAGTCCAGCGAAAATTAAAATTGTTGGCACTGGATTTATTGCTGGAACAAGAGTGTTTTTCAGCGAGCAGGAGGTACCAGCCAAAGTCAAAGCGTCAGGCCGGAAAATTATCCTCAAAAGTCTGGCCGCCTCACTCTTTGCCCAGGATCGAACCTATGATGTGGTGGTTCAAACACCAGCAGGGCAGCGGTCCAATATTGTGAAACTGGTGGTTGGAACAGGTGTCAATCCGGCTGAGCCAGCCTCCATTCAGGTCAGCCAACCCCAGTCGCTGGCGCTCAATACCAGCACCTCAGCTCAGATTACGGCTCGGGTCCTGGATAAAAACGGAGTTGAGATCCCTGGTGCCCAGCTTACCTATCAATCTGACAACACGGCTGTGGCATCGGTTTCTGCAACCGGTCTGGTAAGTGCCATTACTGAAGGGGCTGCCCTGGTCCAGCTTCAATCCGGTGCCGTCACCACGCAGTTAATGTTTCGGGTCAGTCGGGTGGACTCAGTTCCATCTGGTATCTTTGGCCAAAGTGATATGGCCAATTTTGCGGGGACGATTTACGCGTCCGATTTGTCAAGACACATTATCCGTCGAAGTCAGTCATTTCAGCCGATGAATGACTATGCTGGACAATCTGGCGTGGCTGGAAATCTTGATGGAACCTTAACCGGTTCGCGGTTTAATGCGCCGCTTGGCGTCGGATTCCGCAATGGAATGCTGTATCTGGCTGATACGAATAATCAAACCGTTCGCCAGATCAATGTCGCAACTGGTGCGGTTCGGACCATTGCTACCCTGAGCAACGCCACCGCTGCTGGTGGGGTTTCAAGCTGGGGGCCGCGCGATGTGGAAATTGATACCAACAACGATCTCTATATCACTGATGCGGTCAACCATGTGGTCTGGCAGGCAACGCTTCAAAATTCATCAGTTCAGATGAGTGTACTGGCGGGCCAGATTGGGCAACCAGGAACGGTAGATGGGCAAGGTACCGGGGCAATGTTTAACACTCCGCAACGGATTACCTTAACCGGGAAAATCCTGAGTGTGACCCAAACTGGAAATCAAGTCCGGCAAATTGGTTTACCAGGCGGTGCGGTGAAAACCATTCAAAGCCAGGCTGGGAGACCCTCTGATTTGAGCGACCTGGCTCGAATCAATCAATCAGAAAACTTTGAACCGATTGCATTTGAAGATGAATCACAACCCTGGAGCGAGGGGGAGGCACTGGATTTCAGTGCTCAAAATCCGCTTCAGTTGACCCAACCCTCCGCCATTGCCTCGGACACAGATGGAAATTTGTATGTGGCGACAACCGGGAATGTTCAGATCCTGACCATTACCAATGATCGGGCGATTCTTTCAGATCTGGTTGCTCCAGGAACGCTCCAGAATCCCGTTGCTCTGACCGTGAGCCCTGATGCTGTATTTGCTCTGGACGGCAACACCGGGCAGCTTGTTCGGATACAATTTGGAACACCGAGCATCTCTCAAATCAATCCATCGCAGGTAGCAGCCGGGAGTAGCAGTAATCAAATTACCGTCACTGGCAACAATTTTTACTTTGACACCCAGGTTTTTCTGGGCAGCCAGGCTGTTTCGAACGTGACGGTTTTAAATTCCAAACAATTGCAATTTACCCTTCCTCCTCAACCGTTTGGCGGGAATGTGACCGTTCGGGTTCGCAACCGGGGCGGTGAAGCGCGTGGGTCGCTTACCGTGACCGGAACTCCTGCGCCCGCAATGGTGAAGCTGAATACTTTTCCTGCAAGCCGGACCGTCGCCCAGGGTGAGTCTGCAATTTTCACGATTGAACTTGACCGGACCAATTTTGAGGAAAATGTCAATCTGGCAGTGACCGGATTGCCCAGTGGTGCCACTGCTCAATTCAGTGCCAATCCAACCACCGCCAGTGCCGTACAACTGAAGGTGGATGTCACCACACGCGTGACATCTGGAAACTATACCCTACAGATCACTGGAACCGGAGCTGGCGCCAATGTGACCCCAACCCAGATCCTGCTCGGTGTCAAGTCGATATCAAGTGTGGTGCTGGGTGCCAGTCCTACTTCACGGACAGTCGCGGTTGGCCAGGATGCCAATTACACTCTTTCCTTGACTCGAACCAGCTTCACTGGCGCTGTCACTCTGGCCACAACCGGGTTACCATCCGGTGTCTCGTCGTCGTTTAATCCAGGTTCAGTTACCGGTACGTCGTCAACACTCACGGTCACTGTGAGCACGTCGGCGACCACGGGGACTTTTAAATTCAATGTAACCGGGACTGCCAGTGGCACCACCGTGATACCAGTTGAACTCACTTTGACCATCACAGGGGCTCAACCACAGGTTCTGCTTTCGGTTTCTCCGGATTCTCAACAGGTAACAGCGGGCGGAAGCACAAATTATAGCGTGACTCTGACACGAACCAATTTCACTGGCCCGGTTGATTTGACAGTGAGAGGAATCGGTGGACCATCGCCACGGGTGGGGCTGGATGCTGCATTTACACCAGATAACACCACCGGGAATAGCTCGACCCTCAATATTCGGACCAATATCGGAGGCACAACTTTGGCTGGTACCTATACTTTCCGGGTCACAGGGACTGCTTCTGGCGCGACCGTGGTGGATTCAAATGTGTTTAGCCTGGTTGTTTCAAGTGGTACCCCACCTTCAGTGGTGATCGCGGTTGACCCGACCAGTCAGCGGGTAATTACCGGAGATATTGCACAGTATCGGCTCACCGTAACCAAGACAAATTATTCTGGATCGGTGCTGTTGTCGCTGGTCGGGAATGTGCCCCCCAATACAACGGTGAGTTTCAATCCGCCACAGTTTGACACATCAACGACCATGATCTTTGATACGTCGTCTGATACTCCTCATGGAACCTATGTCATGCAGATTGTGGGTGAAGCTCAAGGGGTCACCATCCAGCCTGTAACCTTTAGTTTGCAGGTTGATGCGCCGTCTCCGCCAACGATTACGCTTTCAATGAACCCAACCAGTCGGACCATTATGTCGGGCGAAACGGCAAATTATCAGGTGACAGTGACGACCACCAATTTCAGCGGATCGGTGAATTTATCGGTAACGGGAAACATTCCGCCAGCCACTTCTTTTTCCTTTAACCCGCCTCAATTCACCAGCACCACCACCTTGATTTTTACAACCAGCGGAAATACTCCATCGGGAACCTATAATATGCAGCTTGTTGGGACAAGTACTCCGTCGGTATCAATCACACCGGTCAACTTCACCCTGATTATCCAGAATGTTGGTCTTCGGAAAACCGCCCGGCTGATTCAAACTTCACCAGATACAGGCCAGTTGGGTTCAAAAGAGATAAGGTTTGACCCACCCCCAGTTTCCAGTGAACTGCTCAGCTCAAAAGTGATACAGGAATTGCCGGACGTGAGTGGCCTGGTAAAGCCGATACTATTGGCCAGGGGGGCCAGGTCAGGAGGGTTGGAAAGAACCTTGATCGAGATCAACCCAATACATTGACAATCTTGAAATTCTAATGCCCATGAAGCAAATCGTGACAAGTTTGATGGTTGCACTGTGTTGTATTCACAGTGCCTGCACGGCGGCTGGAGGGGTTTCACCCCAAACCAGCCGCCAAATTTCTGAACCGCCGCCTTCCATCTCGTTTTCTCAACTCCTGGAATCTCAACGGGTTCACTATAAATCAGAGAGTCCGGCTCAACGCAAAATCATCGCGGCCTATGGGTCTATCTGGGCAGCCAGGGGGAATCTTGTCCTTCCTGACCGGGTCATCTTTGCAAATCAGACCGACGTGAGCCTCTTTCAGCAAAAAATGCACATTGGACGGGCTCAAATTGGCAAAACAATGATTGAACTTCAGGAAGCGGCCCTGGTGGCTTTGCTCAAAGCCCGCCAGGAATGTCTGGCAAAAGGGTGCAGCCTGACTCCCCGAGGCGGTGCCTCAGCCGCCAGGCGCGATTATGTGACAACCATTAGTTTATGGAAGAGCCGGGTCAATCCGGGACTGAATTTTCACGTCAAACAAAAAAGAATCACGGCGCAGGAAGCGGCACGGATTCAGAATCTGTCAATTCCAGATCAGATTGAAGAGATTTTAAAACTTGAAGCGCAGGGAATGTATTTCAGCAAAAGCCTGGATAAATCCATTCTGTACTCGGTGGCTCCCCCTGGCGCCTCACAACATCTGGCCTTGCTGGCAATTGATATTGAAGAATATGAGAACGCACAGGTTCGAACCATCCTGGCAAATCACGGATGGTTTCAGACGGTGATTTCCGATCTCCCGCATTTTACATATTTAGGACTGTCAGAGGCAGAGTTGACGGCCCGTGGGCTCAAGAAGGAAGTGAATGGGGGGCGGGTTTACTGGGTCCCCAACTGGTGATTGCCCTGAATGCTGAGAGCGAGTGAGTGGCAAACGAGTACCTGGGGCAAGGGCAGGAGCAACCAGACGGCACAATACTGGGTTATCTAAGGTCTCGGGCAGCGATCATATCTTCAAGTCGGCGGCGAATCTGGAAATAATCTTCCAGCAATCGATTCATATTCACAATAAACGGAATTTGAAGTGCTGCCGCTTCCTCCGCCCGCTCGGTCAAAGCCTCCGCTTCGACCGAATCAGGATCAAATGCATCGAGTTGATCCATCAATTCATACACATTCTCACCGCGCGGGTGACGGTGGTAACAAAAGGTCACAAACGCGAGAGTAAGCCCATCAATGATTTGTTCAGGGAGTTGCGGGTCCTGGCTATTGAGGGGATGACAGAGAAAGGAATCATCTTCAACGCCAAGGGCCAGGGAAAGTGCTCGGATATCGTCAGCTAATACAGGATCCATAAGTCTGAAAAAAAGAAAAAGATTAAACTTAACAGCAGAACGGTCGGCAGTTTACCATAGGCAGGTACGACTATGTCCAGATGGATATTGGACATCCTTGTCAAACCTTCCGGTACGCTGGCCAAGGATGATGTTTCTTCCTCGATTTAAGCCAGTTAACCAACCACAAACGAAAGAGAGAGCGTTATGAATAACGGTTCAAATGAAACAGAAAGCACCGACATGATTTTGCTGGCCGAGTCAGACAATTATGATGTGTTTACTGACCAGGAAGCCGATTTAATCCATGTCGATTTTTATGGGCAGGGAATCACGTTGCATTTGACGCGAGCTGATTTTCTGGAGATGAATCAGGTTTTAGAAACCGCACTCGCCCGACTCAAAACACTGGTTGATGATCAGGAACCCACTCAATCCTGAGCCGGGTCTGTGCCTGAGATCTTGCCAGGTTTACTTTCGGTCAGGCACAGCGCGTTCAGTCATGGCAACCAGGAGCCGTTGGCGAGCATTGACGCCATTTCGGCGGGAGGTTTGCCAGGATGAAACGGCCTGTTCGTATTGCTCACGCAATCGGGGGGCTTCTTGATCCAGGGCAAGTTGTTCTCCGAGTGATCGAATGTCACGCAACGCCTGTTCCTGCTCTTGTCGAGCGCGGATTAATTCACGCATTTGATCCGCCAGATAGCCTTCCAGGTTATCAACAAATGACATTGACGTGGGAACTGAACTTTCCATTCCGGAGCCCATTGGCGAGCCATCGTTGGAAAAAGGGCGATTTGGCTTGGTTTTTGGGCGGTTTGTATTGGACGGATGAAAGCGTCGGGGTGTTTTTTTGGTTTGTGATTTCATAAGTTATCTTTGACCTCAAAGTCTAAACTGGTAGATTGAAATAAGTTATGCTCGGGGCAGTTGTTCTGGCTCGCGTTGTATATGAGCGAGATGAAAACAGATTTGCCACCAGCTTTGAAGCCGTCAACCAGGAACAGTTGGACTGGTGTCTGTAGCGAAGTGAGAAGGTAAATCGGTGCAAAGTGGGTAATGGTGAACAATCTGCCACAGTCAGGATTTGGGCTGTGCTTAGTCTGGCAAAACCAGATAGGGCTCATTAAGCCATAAAGCCAGGAATCAATCCCCAGAGTGATTCCTGCTTCAACTCTCAATGAACACTGAATGGAATTAAAGGTGACGGGTATGGTTGATAATGACCCAATGCGTCGAAGACGGGTTCAAATCCTCTCCAGATTGATCTCTTTCAAGTGAGATTTCGAGTTTAGCAGCAATCCTGATCATAAAAGGTAAATGACGGGGGAAGAGGGGCAGCTTACAGAATTTACCTTAATGAGGGGCTTGAAGACGCACAACGGGTGCTTTTCTCAGCGAAAATGGCCATTTTTTCAATGTGGTGTTGATGGTAAAACAGTGCTGATGAGTGAATCAGACAGTGAGAAGCTGAAAAAAGCGTCAACCAGCGGTTCCAAGCACAGGTGCTATTTACTCAGAAAGTAAGTAGCAGGCATTCACAAAAAGTGGAAGATTGCGAAAAGGTGCTTGTTTTGTTGGATTTGCTGCAGAGATTGCAGATGCCATCAACCATAGTCAGTTGGGAAAAGCTTGTCAAGCCGCGCTCACCAGATCCCGGATGGGGTACCGTCCATCGAAGCCATTTTGGTATCCGGAAACTGATCTTGCCTGAAAATTCTTGATCCAGAATGAATTCAATTCCATACTCAGGGTGAATTTTCACGAAATCTTCTGGATTTTTGCTCTCGACCTATCGTTCAAATATTTGATCAATTTTTAAGTTGTTCAAAGTAAGCGGTTTATGGTATGCAGTATGAGAAAACCCATTTTTTTTTCGAGTCGTGTTCTGATGCAGCAATCAGTGTATTTTTTTCTGGCTGGACTCGTGATTTGTTCCTTATTTCCTCCTCCCCTTCTGGCAACTCTGCCGCATACAATCAAGCCCACGCAACAGGAAAGCGTTCTTTTACTCTCTTTTCAAGCTGAATCATTGGTGGTCAATCAGCGGAATCCAGTTGTCAATGAAGGCCGGCAGCTTACGTTGACTGTTTCAAATTCAAATGGCCAGCCGGTACTGGATGTTACCTGGGAATCAGGGAGTCCTGACGTTGCGCAGGTGGATGCTCAAGGGCTGGTTAAGGGAATCACCCGAGGTTTTGCCACGATTACGGCTCGTCGTGGCAGCAGTAGTGTTTCGACTTTTGTTGTGGTCACCCGTGTCACAACCGGACAAGGACCAAAATCACCAGGCGACACCCGACCTGATCAGGCTGGACGATTATATTTGACGGATCCTCTCAATCATGTCATTCGGAGAAAAAGCAGTCTGACCGCCGCCTCTGAACTTTTTGCTGGTCGCAGTGGTGAAACCGGCTTCATCAACGGGCCCCGGCAATCTGCCACGTTTCGAACGCCAACCCAAATCGCGCTTGATAATAGTTCGACGGGTGGGATTTATGTGGCTGACACCGCAAATCACGCCATACGGAAAATCAACCTGGCCGATCAAGTTTCGCTGGTGGCGGGAAATGGTGCCCCTGGGGTAAATCTTGAGGAGATTACAGCCTTGAACCAGGCTCAGTTTCGTGGCCTCAGAGGCATTGTGATTGATTCGGGTGGAAATTTATTTGTCGCGGATACTGAAAATCAGGCCATTTACTATATTGATTTTGCCCAGCAGCAGGTTCGTCTACTGGCTGGGGCACCAGGTGTGCCAGGGTTGATTGATGGTGCTGGTCGAAGTGCTCGTTTTCGACGCCCAACCAGTCTGGCGTTAAGTTCAGACGGGAAAATTGTGGCGGTTGTCGATGAGGGAAACAACCGGGTTCGGCTGATAACCCGTTCGGGAGAAGTCCGAACACTTGGCCGTGCTGTTTCCCGTCAGGAAGGTGATGAATCCAGGCAGGCCTCCTCGGACATTGAATTTGATACTCCGCAATCAGTGAGTTTTGATGGAACGGGAAACGTCTATGTTGTAGACCGAACCGGGCCCAAAGTGGTGACCCAGGCGCTCGGGCAGGTGCCTCAACTGATTGATCTGGCACAACCTGGGGTTTCATTTCAGCAAGCCGCCAGTGTGGCGGTTCAAGGTGCTCAAACCTTTATTTTGGATGCCCAGGCACCCACTGACGCTGAAGCGATTAAAGTTGTTACGGTTGGTGCACCAGAAATTGCAACCATTGAGGATGTGACTCCGACACTGAATCGGCTCCCAATTTCTGGAGGAACCGCAATCCGAATTCGAGGTAAAAACTTTGCCCCTGAGAGCCGGGTGGTGGTTGGAGATCAAGTTACGATGGCTCAGGTGATGTCTGCGACTGAAATTCAACTGGCGCTTCCTCCGCAAAAAGCACCTGGACGGCGGACGATTTCAATTCAGACACGGGGTGGTGTTGCTCAGATTGAGACCAACCTGACGTCAAATGCATTGATTGAACTTTCAACAGGCCAAATTACAACGACGGTGGGTGGAGTCTCCTTTAGCGGAAACGGTGGGCTGGCGACCCGGGCCAGTTTACTCTTTGCCCAAACTGGTGGTCTGGCACTGGATAGTCTGGGCAATATGTATGTGGCGGATAGTGCCAATCATCGGGTGCGACGCATTGATGTTGAAACCGGTGTCATCACGACCTTGGCTGGTAATGGGATTGCCGGTTTTTCAGGTGATGGCCAGTTTGCCGTCAGTGCCAGTTTAAAACAGCCTGAAGGCGTTGTGATTGACCCGAGTGGAAATTTGTTTATTGCTGATACTGGGAATCATCGAATTCGCCGGGTTGATGTTCTTACTGGCACCATAGGAACGGTTGCCGGTAATGGGACGCCAGGATTTGGTGGTGATGGTGGTGAGGCCACCAGGGCAAATCTGAGCAATCCGACGGCTCTGGCACTCGATTCGGGCAGTCAGTTATTGATTGCGGATACAGATAATCATCGTATCCGGCGGGTCAATCTGATGACCAGCCAGATTGAAACCATTGCCGGAACTGGGATTCAAGGATTTACCGGTGATGGAGGTCTGGCGATCCAGGCAGCCCTGGCTCTGCCGCGTGGACTTGCTGTTACCTCTGATGGGGGAATCCTGATTGCTGATTTTGGAAATAACCGAATCCGGCGTATTACCTCACAAGGATTGATTGAGGCTGTGGCTGGAAATGGCGGATTTGGATTTAGTGGCGACAATGGTCCCGCACTTGGCGCCAGTTTTCGAGGGCCATCTGGGATTGCGCTCGATACGAGTGGCAACCTGCTGATTGCTGATTCTGGAAATCACCGGATCCGCCGGGTCAGTTCAAATGGGGTCATTACGACTGTGATTGGCAATGGCACTGCCTCGTTGACTGGTGACGGTGGCCCAGCGTTAACTGCTGGTTTAAATACCCCGACCAGTATTGTCGTTGATAGTCTCGGAAATGTTTTTTTGACAGATCGAGAGAATCGCCGCCTTCGTCGCCGCGAAGTTGGAACGTTGTTAATGTCCACCATTGCCGGTACTGATATTTCAGTTGGAGATGATAACCCAGCCACGGCGGCTGAACTGCGATTCCCCACGGCGGTAATGCAAGATGCCAGTGGCAATACCTATCTCACTGATACCGAACAGTCACGAATTCGTCGAATTTCAGCTCAGGGAAACATTACAACCATTGGAGGCACTGGCGCCAATGGATTTAGCGGTGATAGTGGGCTAGCAGTAAATGCGCGGATCAATCGTCCAACTGGTCTGGTAATTGATGGGCAGGGGAACGTCTATTTTTCAGATACCTTCAACCATCGGATTCGACGAATCAATCCTGGTGGCGTTGTGACGACGATTGCTGGAATCGGAATCCCCAATTTCACTGGCGACAATGGTCCAGCGAGCAATGCTTCATTGAATTTCCCACAGGGGCTGGCCTTTGATCAGGCTGGGAATTTGTTTGTGGCGGATACCGGAAACAACCGTATCCGTCGGATCACACCCGATGGGGTAATCAGTACCTTTGCGGGCAATGGGGCCAATGAATACAATGGTGATAATCTGGTGGCGACCAGCGCCAGTCTGGCAGGGCCATCTGGAGTTGCAGCCGGATCCGCAGGGGTGATTTATATTGCCGACACCCTCAATGATCGTATTCGGCGGGTTGGGCCGGATGGGATCATTACCACTGTTGCCGGAAACGGGACCCGTGGATTTAGCGGAGACGGAGGCCTGGCCACCGGTTCAAGTTTAAATCTTCCGCGTCAGGTTCTGATCGATTCCAAAGGCAATCTGTATATTTGTGATTCTGCCAATCAATTGATCCGTCGGGTCAATGCCCAAACTCAGACTATCTCTACGGTTGCTGGAAATCAGGTACCCGATTATGCTGGAGATAACCAGTTTGCAGCCCAGGCCAGTTTAAACAATCCTGGTGGGCTTTTCCTGGATCGCGATGGAAATTTGCTGGTGGCTGATAGCGCGAACAATGCAATTCGAGCGGTCAAATCAGTTGCCGATGGTGGCACAGCACCTGATGTCCTGATTTCAAATGTGGTGTATCAAAAGCCCGTGATGACTATTTCGGGAAATGGTTTTGGCATGACCGGAGCCATTATCCGCATCAATGGGACTGATGTCAGTTCATTCCTGACAACTCAAACGGATTCTTCCCTGCTACTCAGAGGAAAGCCCAAAAAGCTCAAATTGAAAAAAGGAAACAATGAAATTGTGGTTGTGGTGAATGGGGTTTTGTCGAATGTCTATGCCTTCGAATATTGAACCTCGAATCATCTGATCGTTTTACTGTGAAAAAAAGGTGGTTATGCCGTCTGATGCAAGGTGGTTTCAAAAAATGGGAGGGCCTGACCATGGCTCTCAACGCCGGTTTCTCCCCTGGATAATCCTGCTTTGGATTTTGCTGTGTGTGATTGATGATCAAGGAGTTGTGTATAGTTCTTACCGTCAATCAGCTATATCCCAACAACCTGAAGTGGATCGGTGGACATTCAACGGATTTGCGGAAACTGATACCCAGGTACTGATCATTGACCCAACGAATCCATCAATCATCTATGCTGGGGTTCGTGTCAATGGACTTCAAAAAAGCACTGATGGCGGGCAAACCTGGGAAAAAATCGATCCAGGGGGCGGGGCAAATTTCTACGCAATTGAAATTCCATCAAAAGAGACTCAAACCATTTATTTAGCTAAGGATAGAGGGTTATTCAAATCACTGGATGCTGGAGCAACCTGGCGACAACTCACAAACGGTTTGGGAAATGTGGAAGCGATTAAGGATGTAGCGGTTGATCCTCTGAACAATAACCGGGTCTATGCCGCGACCACCACCGGACTATCTTTGAGCACTGATGCTGGTGGTTCGTGGCAACGGATCTTTCAATCAGGGGGGAATGAAAAACTTGAGATAAACCCTCAGAACCCAGGTGTTATGTATTTTTTGGCTGATCCAGGTGGAGGGTCTTTAGAAAAGGTCCTCAAAAGTACTGACGCTGGTCAATCCTGGTCAGTCGTTGCGAACGGATTGGAAGAGATAAGGTTTCTTTTTACGATGGTACTTGATCCCAACCAGCCTCAACATCTATATGTTGGTGGGACAGATGGAGTTTATAAAAGCACCGACGGTGGAGAGACCTTTAAACCAGCGAACAAACGTCTTGAAGGAAAAGCAATCATCACCCTGGCATTTGATACACTGGATCAAACTTCCTTATTTGCTGGTGGCAGCCGTGAGGGAGGATTGTTTTATACCAAAGATGGTGGCGCCAACTGGGTTGATTTTACAAATGGGCTACCTCCACCATTTGTTATATCAATCCTGCCAGTTCCGCAAATTCAAACAATCTTTACTGGAGTTCGCAATGGGCTTTACTGGCGGAAACTCTTAACTGAACAGCCAGACACAATTCCACCTCAGGTTCAGGTCTTGGCGCCAAACGGACAGGATGTTTTGCGCCCCAATAGCCGGTTTGCGATTGCCTGGAATGCAATTGATGATATTCAGGTGGTTTCCCAGGATATTGCCCTTTCACTCGATAGTGGAGCGACATACTCAATGCCGATTGCGACCGATCTTGCCGGGGATGCCTCGCGGTTTACCTGGACAATTCCTCGCGAAATAAAGACTCAAGCTGCCAGAATCAAAATCACGGCCCGTGATGGAGCGGGGAACGTGGGGAGTGACACAAGTGATGAGGATTTTGGAGTGTATGAAAGCCGGGTGAGATTGAGTGTGAGCCCGAACGCACAGATTGTGAAAGGCGGAGGGAGTGCGACCTACAAGGTACAGATCGAGAGGGAGTTCTATTCGGAAGTGGTGAATTTGAGTGTGACGGATGTGCCAGCGGGAGTGACGGCGAGTCTGGCCGAAACGGGAACACGGGAGAGGGAAGTAAGTCTGAGGGTGGACACGAGCGAGACGACCGGGTTGGGGACATACCAGATGACGGTGAGGGGAGTGGGAACGGGAGTGGAGATAGAGCCGACATCGCTGTTGTTGACGGTGAGTAAGGAGGGGGACTTTGTGTTGAGTCTGGCGACGAGTGCACCGCAGGTGCTGGCGCCAGGGGACACAGTGGTTACCCAGATCGGAGTACAGGCGGTGGAAGGGTTTGGGGAAAAGGTGCAATTGAAAGCGATGATTGCGCCGGTACAGGGACTGGAGGTGAGGTTTAGTCCAGGGGAAATTGGAGCCGGGGAAAGTGCGGTGATGACGATTGAGTCAGAGGCAGGGGTGATTCCAAACGTGTATGTGATTTCAGTGATTGGGCAGGCATCAAGTGCCACGCGACAGATGACAGTGATTGCAAATGTGGGAACGGAAGGGAAACCGGATTTTTCATTCATTCTGAATCCGACGTCACAGGCAACAATGTCAGGAGGACTGGTGAACTTCACAGCATCGGTCGAACCAATCGGAGAGTTTGCGGAGGAAGTTCAGTTGGAAGCACTGGTCTCACCGCCAGATCCAAATATCGTGGCGCAGATTGCACCGGGAAGCGTGAAGCCAAAAAACAGTGCGGTGGTGGTGGTGACAACCCAGGCAGGACTCAAGAGCGGCACTTACACGGTGGTGCTGGTGGGAAAAAGCAACCAGGTGACAAACACGGGAACGGTGACGGTGAATGTGCAGTCACCAGACTACAGTTTGGGATTTAGTCAGCCGGAATTGACCATCAAGGAAGGGAGCAAAGGGACGATAGAGGTCAAGGTGAACCGGACGGGAGGGTATAGTGGAGTGGTAACCGTCACGCCAGACCTGGCAAAGGTAAAAGCCTTGAAGATGAAGTTGACACCAACGACTGGAACCACAACCGGAGACCGGGTGACATTCAGCTACAAAATGAAGAAGAACCCGCCAGTGGGACGCCACACGCTGACCTTCATTGGGCAGGATGACCGGGGAACTCCACCACGGGTTCAATCCCTCAATATTGTCATTCAATAAGTTCGTCCCAGATGAACGCAATGTCGGCTCTTTTGGAGTCTTAGATTTAGGGCAAAATAATGAAAGCAAATGGGTTGCAGAGGATTTTAGGTCTAATGATTTTGATTATTGGCAGCGGGTACTGTTTCGTTCCCCAAAGCTTGATGTCTGTTGCCGCGAGGGTTGATCTCTCCAATCCATTAACTCCCCTGGCCCGTCAATCAACCGACATTCGGTGGAGATTGGCTGGTTTTGAGAACATTGAGATTAATGCTCTAGAACGTGCTCCCGATGATCCTAAAACGATCTATGTTGGGGTTGGTCCATTAAGTCGCAGTACTGACGGTGGTGAAACCTTTCATCCTCTGAATATACAATATGCTTATGGCATTGCTGTTCATCCCCAGAATCCAAAAATTATTTATGTAGGGGAACCTTCGGGGATATCTAAGACACTTGATGGCGGAGAATCCTGGGAACAACTAACAAATGGAATTGGCTTTGGAGGCGAGGTTTCGGGTGTTGAAATAGATCCTGTGAAGCCTGATACGGTTTATGCTATTCAGAACCGTGGGCTATTTAAAAGTCAAAATGCTGGTCAATCTTGGGATCGGATACTGAATAGTGGTGGTCGAAATGCTGCCCTGGTGATAGATATCACAAACCCAGATACCTTGTTTTATTTGTCTGATTTTGTTGGAGGGAATCGTGCTGTCGTTTATCGCACTGATGATGGTGGTCGCAACTGGCGGGTTACCAATCAGGGGTTGGAAGAGAGAAATTTCATTTTTGATATTGTGCAGGACCCAAATGACCCCAATATTCTTTATGTCGGAACGGACGATGGAGTTTATAAAACAACCAATGGTGGGGAAAGGTGGTTGCCTGCGAACAAAGGGATCGAGACGAGATTTGTTTTTACGTTAGCGTTCGATCTGGTAGGGAAAAAGGATTTATATGCTGGGGGCGGAAGCGGGGGTGGATTTTGGGTTTTACGAAATGGGGAGCAGACGTGGGAATCGTTCCAAGAAGGATTAAATTCGGCTTTTATACGTGCAATTTTGGTTCTTCCCGAACTCAATACAATTTTTGCGGGTGGTCGGAGTGGGCTTTTCTCACGAAAATTGACAGTTGATGAGGCTGATACATCTGAGCCGAGGGTGGTGCTCACAGCGCCAAATGGGAACGAAGTCATCCGACCAAACACCCGATTTCCAATCAACTGGACGGCGAGCGATGATTTTGGAGTTGCGAGTCAATCAATTGACCTTTCAACTGATGGTGGGAGTACGTTTTCAACGCCAGTTGCTGCTGGATTGACACCAGATACAGACCGGTTTATCTGGACAGTGCCGGCAGATTTAACTACCACACAGGCCCGGATTCGAGTATCAGCGGTGGATGGAGCGGGGAACGTGGGGAGTGACACAAGTGATGAGGATTTTGGAGTGTATGAAAGCCGGGTGAGATTGAGTGTGAGCCCGAACGCACAGATTGTGAAAGGCGGAGGGAGTGCGACCTACAAGGTACAGATCGAGAGGGAGTTCTATTCGGAAGTGGTGAATTTGAGTGTGACGGATGTGCCAGCGGGAGTGACGGCGAGTCTGGCCGAAACGGGAACACGGGAGAGGGAAGTAAGTCTGAGGGTGGACACGAGCGAGACGACCGGGTTGGGGACATACCAGATGACGGTGAGGGGAGTGGGAACGGGAGTGGAGATAGAGCCGACATCGCTGTTGTTGACGGTGAGTAAGGAGGGGGACTTTGTGTTGAGTCTGGCGACGAGTGCACCGCAGGTGCTGGCGCCAGGGGACACAGTGGTTACCCAGATCGGAGTACAGGCGGTGGAAGGGTTTGGGGAAAAGGTGCAATTGAAAGCGATGATTGCGCCGGTACAGGGACTGGAGGTGAGGTTTAGTCCAGGGGAAATTGGAGCCGGGGAAAGTGCGGTGATGACGATTGAGTCAGAGGCAGGGGTGATTCCAAACGTGTATGTGATTTCAGTGATTGGGCAGGCATCAAGTGCCACGCGACAGATGACAGTGATTGCAAATGTGGGAACGGAAGGGAAACCGGATTTTTCATTCATTCTGAATCCGACGTCACAGGCAACAATGTCAGGAGGACTGGTGAACTTCACAGCATCGGTCGAACCAATCGGAGAGTTTGCGGAGGAAGTTCAGTTGGAAGCACTGGTCTCACCGCCAGATCCAAATATCGTGGCGCAGATTGCACCGGGAAGCGTGAAGCCAAAAAACAGTGCGGTGGTGGTGGTGACAACCCAGGCAGGACTCAAGAGCGGCACTTACACGGTGGTGCTGGTGGGAAAAAGCAACCAGGTGACAAACACGGGAACGGTGACGGTGAATGTGCAGTCACCAGACTACAGTTTGGGATTTAGTCAGCCGGAATTGACCATCAAGGAAGGGAGCAAAGGGACGATAGAGGTCAAGGTGAACCGGACGGGAGGGTATAGTGGAGTGGTAACCGTCACGCCAGACCTGGCAAAGGTAAAAGCCTTGAAGATGAAGTTGACACCAACGACTGGAACCACAACCGGAGACCGGGTGACATTCAGCTACAAAATGAAGAAGAACCCGCCAGTGGGACGCCACACGCTGACCTTCATTGGGCAGGATGACCGGGGAACTCCACCACGGGTTCAATCCCTCAATATTGTCATTCAATGATTAACTGGTTCGAATTTGACCATCTCCGAGGACCACAAACTTAAGGGTGGTAAGTCCTTCAGCCCCCATTGGTCCATAGGCATGGAGTTTGGTGGTACTGATCCCAATCTCAGCCCCAAGGCCAAGTTGAAACCCGTCAGCAAATCGGGTTGAAGCGTTGACCATCACCGTTGACGAATTAACTTCACGAATGAATCTCATTGCCTGAGCATGGTTTTCGGTCACAATCGTCTCCGTATGATTGGACCCAAACTGTTGGATATGGGCAACCGCCTTTTCAAAGGAATCCACAATCTTGACTGCCAGAATCAAATCAAGGAATTCCATCCCAAAGTCCTCAGGCGTTGCCGCTTTAAGTTTGTCTTCAATCCCTGTTTCCCCTTGAAGTGCCAGTATGGTTTGCTCACATCCTCGAATTTCAACCCCAAGCTGTACCAGATTTCTGATCATTGGCCTGAGGCAGGTTTCAACTGCATCTTTATGAATCAAAAGGGTTTCAGTTGCATTGCAGACTCCTGGTCGTTGCGCTTTTCCATTACAGATCAGGTTAGTTGCCATGGTTGGGTTGGCACTGGCATCAACAAATGTATGGCAGACACCACGATAATGTTTGATAACCGGAATCCGCGAATGCTGGGCGACAAACCGAATCAGGCTCTCGCCTCCCCGAGGAATGATCAAGTCAATGTCATCTTCGAGTGTGAGTAACTCAAGCAAAACGTCTCGATCCGGCGTAGGAATCATTGTAACCAGTGCTGGCGGTAATCCCTGTTGATGCAATACCGATTGAAACAGCTTTCCAATTGCCTGATTGGAGTGGAATGCCTCTGATCCGCCACGTAAAATACAGGCGTTCCCAGCTTTTAAGCACAATCCCGCTGCATCGGAAGTGACATTTGGCCGTGATTCATAAATGATGCCAATGACTCCGAGCGGGATCCGCATTCGTCCAACCATCATTCCATTTGGGCGGCGAGTCAACCCGATTATTTCGCCTACCGGGTCGGCCTGGTCAGCCACTTCTTGCAGTGAGGTCATCATGCCCGAAATGACTTTGTCGGTGAGGCGCAAGCGGTCCAACATTGCCCCGCGGATCCCATTTCGTTCAGCCTGCTCCACATCTCGGGCATTGGCTGCCATCAGCACTTCACGATTCTGGTCAAGTGCCAGGGCAAATGCCCGGAGCAAGTTGTTTTTGGTGGTACTGGAAAGCGTTGCCGCGACAAAAGAAGCTTCACGAGCTGAGCGGGCGAGATCCCGGATTGAAAAGGCAACAACTGGTTCAATTGACACGGTACAATCTCCTTGTGGTGGATAGCTGGGCTGAAGACGTTGGGCTTCAGGGGATTGAACCCAGGATCTTCAGCCCCGAGCTTGCGAGACTTCAGCCCTCAGCCCTGGTTTTTTCAGCCCTGGTTTTCAGTCCTGCGTATTGAGGTTGACCTGATGTTCATATACTGGTCGGCCACCCCGGTCGCCAGTTTTTCGCGAGAATGAAACCTCGACCAGACCTGCTTCATCCGCTTTGAGCAGGACTTCCAGCGCCGCGCGGAAAACGGCTGACAGATCCCGACATCCACGCAAATATCCGTATTTTTGAGCTTCGAGCACATCGGCATCGCTCAAAACGATGGTGCGTGGTCCAAGTGTGGATAAAGATTGAGCTTCAGGCTTCCGTTCCGGTACGACGACTTTTGGAGGCTCAGGCTGGACTGGCTCAGGTTGGATCGGGGTCATCGGTTGAGTCAATGCCCGAATCGCCGCTTTGGTCGCGTCAGGGGCAAAGGGATTGGACATCGATGGAGCTTTGGTATTGCGGGCCATTTTACAGAACCTCCGAAATCAGGCGTTGATAATCTTCGGCACCTCGCGACCGAGGGGCAAATTCAAAAATAGACTGGCTAAAGCCAGGGGCTTCTGAAAGCCGAACGTCAGTTCGAATGGGGCCAGTCAACTGGTTTGGAAATTGCTCTTTGAGCATGTCCATAATCTGGAGTGTTTTTCGATTCCGGCTATCAAAAAATGTCGGAATGACGTGCCGGATTTCAACGGTAGTTTCAAGCTCTTCAGCAATGGCTGAAATCTCATTGACCAGTTGCGCCACACCCAGAAGGGCAAAATATTCCATGCTGACCGGGATCCAGGCTTCTTCGACAAACAGCAACACATTGGAATGCAGGGTTGAAAAACTCGGTGCGCAATCAAGCAGCACCAGGTCATAACCTTCGAGGTTCCCAAACCTTCGGCGCATCACATTGACCGGGTTTTTTTGTTGCATCAAGAAGACCGAAACCGCAGAGAGGGAAATGGTTGCCGGGATCAAATCCAGGTTGGTTCGAATGGTTTGTTTGGCTGTATCCCAACTGGCTTCACCAATCAGAACATCATAAATCGTCGGACCGGCCTTGGCCCCCAGGTGGGCTGACGCATTTCCCTGGGCGTCACAGTCAATGAGCAATACTTTTTTTCCCTGGTCAGCCACGCCGGCAGCAACATTGACTGCCGTGGTACTTTTCCCAGTTCCGCCTTTGGAACACATCACACAAACTTTACGCATGGACCTTTTCTCCGCAACTGTTTCACAAAGAACGGGAAAACGTTGATTCGTGAAAACCTTTTAACGTATTAACTTTCTTCCAAACCAGACCGCTGATCGGGATTGGGTTTCCCCTATCGACCGAAACCCATCAAACACAAGGGACCCACGCCAGAGTTTCCTCAGGTGGATCCCTCATTTAAACAGTGTGTTGATTGGGAAATCAAACGTAGTTACAGATAAATTGAATGTACTCACGTTTATCAGGCTGCCGGGCTGATCGCCGCCGAACTGAAGCTAATACCATTTCCACGGCATTGAGCAACAGGGTTGGATCTGGTTCGGTTTCGACTTCCTCACGGAAAATCTGCTTCACCAGTGCCATTCCCTCATCCAGGGCTTCAAGAACGAAATTGACCTCAAATGGATCAACGGCTTTGAGTTCCTGATTTTGTTCCAGCGCATGTTTGAGGTGCTCTAAGGCTGCAACCACGTGACTGTCATTGAGTTGAGGATTTGGAACCGTTGCATCGGCGATAAAGCGTTCGATGGCATACAGAATGCCCTTCATCACATCCTGGGTCAGGAGGAGCCCAACCCCTTCTTCCAGTGAATCAAACGGGATAGCACGTTCGAGGATATTCCACCCGTTGGGAGTCAGCGTCAATGTTTCAGAATCCTGAAACGCCGATTTGAGCCGTCGGTGAGCCGGTACCACATAGTTTGACCGTTTGGCGCCAAGCTGGCGACGAGCGGTGCATCGCTGACAGGCCATGTAGCTATCACCCCCGTTTTTGGCCACTTCTTTGATGGCATCAACGATTTCAGGCGGGAGTGCCGCATCACACACCGGGCAGGCATAAATGCTGGGCGGAAGTGAGAGGCGTGACCCTGGTCCAAGGTGTTCCTTGAATTCAGCCACTCCGTCTGGGGCTTCTTTTCCGATTGCTTCCAGAATGCGGAGCCCAACCCCAAGGTTCTTTCGAGTCTGGTCGGCATCCCCACGGATCCATTTAAACGGACCATTGGCCATCAATGCGGCCACCTCGGCTGGACTATCAAACGTAGTGGTTTGAAACTTAAATAAGCCAGTTCCAAACTCATCAATACACAGTAAACTTGCATTGACCGACTCATTCTCAGTCTCTGACTCGGCGACCAGCACCAGGCGCAGGCCATCCTGGCGAGTCCAAAAATGTCCCAGACCCGGTTCATTTTTTTGAACAGAAACCGCAGCCGTTCCAGCCGCTTGGGTTGGACGGTGAACTTTCATCTTTTGTGCTTTTGTCTTTTTCGGCATGACGCTTGCTTTATCACTCCAATTAAAAATTAGAAGGGGTAGTTCCTAAAAATATCCACCACTTCATGTTGTTTGAAAGGGTTACCGATTACGGCCATATTGTTCATGGCTTGATACCCAGTCGTGGGAACTGATGGCTGAACTGAGCGAAATTTCCCCAGCCAGAGCAACTGCTGCAATGATTTCGGCCAGTTTATTAACCTTGCCTCTCCCCTGACATCCCAGGATGCCCAGGCATTCCTGCTGGGTTGGCAACCCTGTTCCACCGCCAAACGTTGCCACGATCAAGGATGGAATCGTGAGCGAAATATAGAGCGAACCATTGTCGGTGACTTCACAATAGAGGACGCCGGCTGAGGACTCAGCTACGTTGGCGACATCCTGGCCCGTGGCGATAAACATGGCGGTAATCGCATTGGCTGAGTGGGCCCCGTTGTTGTTGACGCCTGACAAAAACCCGGCCACATTGGCGACGCTATAGTGGTAGTGGAGTTGCTCGGGTGTGGTCCGCATGACCTGTTTGAGCACCTCTGGCGGAATAGTACATTCAGCCGTGACTCGCTTCCCACGCGTCATAATCGAGTTAATTTGAGAGCCTTTTTTATCGGTGGCAAAATTGGATTCCAAAAACCAGCGCGTGACACCGCCGTGCGCTTCAACCATCCATTTTGAAGCCGCATAGGTGGCCCGACCGACCATGTTCTGGCCCGCCGCATCCCCGGTTGAATAATTAAATCGGGTATACAGGAATTTATTGGACTGATAGAACTCAATGCTGACGAGTTTGGCAATCCGCGAGGTACTTTCCGCCACGGCGCGGATCTGGTCCAGGTTATCTCGGATCCAATTGGCAAAATCCCTGGCTTCGCGGGCATTGCGGAAGATAAAGACCGGCGCCCGCTGCATTTGGTCAGCCGTAACCGTGACCGTTGCACCACCTGAGAGGTTGATCACTTTCATCCCGCGACTATAGCTGGCAACCAGCGTGCCTTCCGATGTTGCCAGCGGGATGTAGAATTCCCCCTGCGCCTGCTCGCCGTTGACGAGCAATGGGCCGGCAATCCCAATCGGAATCTGAGCCACCCCAATAAAGTTTTCAATATTGCCCTGGGTAATATGGGGGTCAAAGGAATACTGTGGAAGATGTTGAAGTTTGAGTTCGTTGGCTTCTTCAACGAGTTCCTGACGTTGGCGAATAATGTCGGTTGTATAGTTGTCTTCTTTGCTGTAAGGAATTCGCTTCAAAGGCATGCCTTGGGTGCTCCTCTTGGTAGAAAGTCGGGATGGTGTGAGGAAGGGATTTTTTTTGAGAATCGGTATGCGCGTTATACACCAAGCGGCTCCTGCTTGTCCAAATGCATTTCTTAAATTGCCGGTCACGGTTGGTAATTGAATTAAGTGAGGCAGCCATTGTGGTTTGCTGGTCAAATGGATTTTAAATTGGCTTGATGAGGCTGACTGCCACCCGCAACACCAGTCAGGTTATTGAACTGAGGTCCAAAAAGTGCGAAACCTGGAAGGAAGTCCGAAACCGTTGACAAACCCATGGCAGCGTGTCAGCATCCGAAATTCGTGAAAAACACTGTGCACAACCACATTCCAGGCTTTTCGCGTGTTCGACAAACTTTGCTTTTACAGGCATCGCTGGTAAGGTAAAAATCATCACTCAATTCGCCTGTCCAACATTTCACCGTCATAAAAATTTCATATTTCGCCTTAGGAGGAGCTTAACCCCCTTATGAAAAAGTCTCTGTTTTGCCTTGTCAGTTTATTTCTGGTCCAACTGGTGGTTGGCGGAAATCTTGCCTTTGCAGCCGCCCCATTAGGGAGCACAACCCAGTTTTTGGTCCCGCAGCAGGTGGCAAATGCCAGTACGACTGGTGGTTCCAGTGGTACTGCGACAGATGCTGCCGCAAGTCAGGATCAAGAATATAATGACATGCTGGCCGCAACTGATGAGAAAGATGCTGAATTACGCTACAAAAAAATTCAGGAATTTATTGGGAAATATCCCCAGACTCAGTATAAAGCCTTTGTTTATGCTCGATTGAATGGTGCGCGCGGCGTATTGATCAACAAAAGCCTGGGGAAAGGGAACATGGCTGATGCCCACAAATATGGCAAGGAACTGTTTGCCGAGCCAAAGGAAAACAAAGAAGGACTGGATGATTTTCCCTATTACTGGCTGCTTGGGCGTGCTTCAGGGCTGATTGCCATTCAATCCAATGACAATGGCTATCTGAAGATCGGGGCTGAATATTCGCAAAAAGCCCTGGACATGATTGCTCAGGGAAGCAAGATTGATAACAAAAGCATTAAGTGGGAAGAAAAGAAGAATTCAATTGCGGCAGATTTGCATCGCACGATTGCCATGATGCATTACGTAGATGCCAAATATGACGATGCGACCCGAGAGTTTGAAGAAGCCATTAAAGTTGATTGTGATGCCTATGGGCTCTATTATCGTGGCCGGATCAAATTTATTGACTTCACGGCGGCTGCCAAAACCTATAACGACATTCCGGATAAAACCACGCCCGACACGGCCACAGCCTTAGCCGCCGCCAAGGACAAAGCCAAGGTTGCCAGCGAATATCTGGCCAAAGCGATTGCTTTTATCGAAAAGCGGTCAGATGCGGCGACGTTTAAGTCATTTTCGGATGATGCCCGGAAATTGTTAGATCCAGTATTTAACTTTGCATACGAAGACAAAATCAACGAGCAGCCAGCACCGCCTCCGGCACCAGAACCTGACCCCAAAGCCAAGCCTGGCACCAAGCCAGCCACTGCTACGGCGACAACACCGCCAGCCGAAGATCCAAAAGCAAAAGCTACCCGGTTGATGACCGAAGAAATCAATAAGTATAAAGCTCAGCCGTGCCAATAACCTCACAATTGATGTTGTGGGTAATGTTTCCTGAAAAAAGGGGCCGCCAGGATCTTTCCCAAGATCCAAGCGCCCCTTTCGGTATTTCACTGCTTGCTCAATTCAGAATTGCTCCCGTATAGTTCCTGGCATCCACCCCTCTTCTCAAAAGAGCGTGATGCTGGCCGCCGCACAACTTCCTCAGTTCCAAATCCGGAAATCAGATCATCCGCGCTTCGGATTCAAAAAACACCTGGCTTGATTGCCCGATGGCCTCTTTCCCGTGAGGTTGACTCGATATGAGCCCTTGTGACGCTCCCTCCAAATACAACCACTATTTTACCGGTACCCCCAGATTGATCACCCTTTTCTTTGGGGCTGGCGGGCTGGCTTTGATTTTCCTGACCGGTTTGGTTTCAGGCGAGTGGGTTTGGACAACACGAGCACATGTTCAGATGGTGACATCTCGATTGATGTGTGCCCCCACGGTTGTGCAGTCATCTCCCCCACTTTCATCCGCCACTCAGATTTCAGCAAAATCCGATCTCCAACTGGTGGAAAAAGAGGTTCAGCCCGAAAAGCGATATGAGGGATTTCGCGCCTTTTTGCAAAAATATCCGCAGGCTGAACAGGCGCAATATGCCCGTGAGCAACTCAACGCCACCAGGGTGATGTTGATTTTTGAGTATCGGGAAGCCGGGAAGCTGGAAGATGCCTTTCGGGTGGGAACAGAGTTTTTAAAGGAACAAGCCACATTCAAAAAAAATGAAGACGAGTTACTGGTCTGCATCACGCTTGGAGAAGAAGCGGGCCGCCTGTCACTCAAGGGAAATTTTCAGCACCTGGGCGCTGGTGAACTTTTTGCCCGGCAGGCCATCGCATTGATTGATGCCGGGCAAAAGATCCAGACGACAAAGGAGTGGGATGCTTCGAAAACCCGGTTTCTCAGTCAGATGTACCAGACGATTGGGGTTGCAAATTTTAAGGATCATAAATTTGATGACGCCGTGCTCTCATTATCCCGCTCAATCGAATTTAACTGCCGGGATCCCTTTAGCTATTATCTGGCCAGTCTGGTCTATCAGGAACAATACTTTGAGGCAGCAACCCAGTTTAATTCGTTTCCCGACAAACAATCTTCAGATGCACGCCTGGCACTGTCCAAAGCCCGTGCCAGCGCGGCAAAAGCGGCAGAATTTATGGCAAAAACAATCGTTGTTTGTGAAAGCTGCATGACGGCAGGCGATAAAGAGTCAGCGACCTATGGTAAACTACTGACCTCTTGCCGAACAGACATTGAGGATCCGTTTCGTGTCAGCCACAATAATAAGCTTGATGGGCTGGATGAGTATATTCAATCGATGCGAGCTCGAATCTGTTCAAAGTAGCAGGATCTGGTTTGAGAAAATGGTGGACTCCCCCTCACGGGAAGTTTGACTGCTGGTCAGTAGATGTTGAGATATCAGTTCGGTGATGGTTGCCAGGGATTCATTTTTTCTGGTCAAAGGTTGTACTAATTATCAAAAGCGGAAAGGGCAATAGATCTTGAATCTCAGTGAACTTGAAGAACGCATTGGGTATCAGTTCCAGAGGCCTGAGTTGCTTGAGCGAGCCTTGACACACCGCTCGTATGCCAATGAGCATAGTCACGAAAACTGTCTAAGCAATGAGGGCCTCGAATTTTTGGGCGATGCTGTCCTGGGGCTGATTATCAGTGAGTGGCTGGTTGAACGATTCCCGGACTCTCCCGAAGGTGTTCTGGCCCGGTTTAAGGGGTATCTGGTCAGTTCCTTACATCTGGCTGAGTGCGCTCAAATGCTGGAGTTGGGAAAGTACTTGCGGTTGAACCGTGGAGAAGAAAAAACTGGTGGCCGCCGAAAACGGGCGATTCTTGAAAATTCATTTGAAGCAATCCTGGCTGCACTCTACCTTGATGCTGGCCTGGCCCGGACTGCGACTTTTGTTCGAACGCTTTTTGAGCCTTCAGTGGCGACCTTAGACCCAACTGAGGCCAATTTTGCTGACTCGAAAACGGCATTACAAGACTGGTTGCGATCTCATCGAATGCCGTTACCAGAGTATTTTACTGTTGCCTCAGACGGCCCGCCCCATAGTCCTGAGTTTTCAGTTGGGTTGCGGTTAGGCAGCGAGGTGATTGCTCAGGGACGTGGCCCAACGCTCAAAGCAGCCCATCAGGCTGCGGCAAGTATGGCACTGAAGTATCTCAAAACTCGTCATTTAGCGACCCGCACTTTAAAAGCCCAGGACCCTCCGCCGTCAATACCTTGATCAGGCCGTCAAAGCAGCACAGGTTGCATTCATTGCACTTGATTTGGTTTCTTTACTGGCCGGTTTTTGGTACCTTCGACTGCAAATCCACCTGTTCTGTCAGAAAGAGCAGTCCCAGGGGGGCCTGATTCATCCTGGTCATCACTTCTTAAATTCCGTGTTCAAATCTGTCTTTGCCCGCTTTCAAACTGCGATCACCCTGAACCAGAACTCTGGTTTTGATGATTCAACCAGTACCTTGCCTCAATCGTCGCTCATTCAACGGAAACGAGGGGTGGTGCGTGAATGTATCGAGGCTGGTTTAATGACGGTCATTGGTTCGCTTTTTATTTTTACCTTTGTCGTCCAGGATGTCAGGGTTGAAACCGGGTCAATGAAAAATACAATTCAGGTGGGTGATTACCTGCTGATCAATAAGTTTATGTTTGCGGATGGCGGGTCAACTGGTATCCCCTGGCTTCCGACCCGCACCATTCATCGTGGTGATATCGTGATTTTCAAGTTTCCAAAAGATCCAAATGTCAACTATGTCAAACGTGTGGTTGGATTGCCTGGAGAGACGATTGAAATTCGCGGAAACCGCGTCTTCATCAATGGCCGTGAGCTGGCTGAACACCGGTTTACCATCAATATTGAATCAGATCGGTTAAATCGAACGGCGCCATTGCAGATTCTGGCTGAACTTCCAGTCCTTGATCTTGGGCCTGACGCTGTGACCTCAACTGCTCCCTATAAAGTATATTATGGTCCTCAGCCAAATGACCCAAATGACCCAGGAACCCGACAGGTCGTGGGTGAGTTGCTTGATACGGCGGTCTATGGGGTCGGGAGCCCCTATAAAATCCCGCCTGATCATTTTTTTTGCCTTGGGGATAACCGCGACAATAGCGAAGACAGCCGGCAATGGGGTGGCGTGCCTCGAAAAAATATCATTGGCGCCCCGATGTGGATTTTGTACTCGATTCGGGCTGAAGAACATCACCCTGGATCCGCTAATTTTTTGATCGATGTGCTGTCAAATTCAAAGTGGGATCGCTTTGGGACTCGGATTCGATAAAAGGGGAATTTGGTATGTCAACCGTTGAATCGCCGCAGATACCTCCGACAATTAAAATTGCGAAAACACATCTTCCTCCCCATCGGCCCAGATCGAGCCGGTTGCTGTGGAAGATCGGCGGAGTCATTGCCGTGTTCCTCGTGCTGGCAGTGCTGGTGGTTTTATTTCCTTCCGTGATCCCAACTGGCGCCACAAAATCCCGACTTGAACAAAAACTGGGGGTTTTAACCGGGCGCAATACCCGGATTGGGACAGTTTCAATCAAGTCTATTTTGTTCCCGACACTGGTTTTAGAACAAGTTGAGCTGGATGATGACCCGGCATTTCAAAAAGGGTCTTTCTTACGAGTCCGCCGCCTGGAAACCAGAGTCCCGCTCAGTGGACTCTGGGGTGCCAGCCTTGAGGTGTCACAGCTTAAGGTTGAAGGGGCCCAACTCAACCTGGTTCATCGCCTTGATGGGGAATGGAACTGGTCTTCTTTACGATTGCTCAAACCCAATCCACTGGCTGCTTCCCACCACCCTGCCACTCTGCCCGGAAACTGGTTTGACCTGCCATCGGTTCAGGCAAGCCATCAACCCCATCCTATCGCGCTGGCTTTGCTCGAACTACCATTTGAAATCGAGAAAATTCAGGTGTTTGATTCGTCGTTTGTCGTCAGTTCTGAAAGCAAAAAGGAAGCTGCCGAAAAAGATGAACCCGCTTCTCAAGCGAATTCAGCGACCCCTTCTGATACCAGAGCAGGTATTGAAGCCAATATTTTCCGGTGCTCCAATATCAGTACCGAGGGGGTTTTTTCCAAAAATCGGCTGGCCTGCCGGTCGCTGATGGCATCTCTGGCCAACGGAACGTATCAGGGCGAACTGGCCATTGATCTGCTACCCCAGGCTTTTCAATTTGAAATCAAAGGCTCGCTCAAAGGGGCGGAAATGAAAGAGATCCTGCAGGCTCTCAGCACCAAACCAGTGGTCACGGGTGCTGTCAGCGGTGACTTTCGCCTGCGAGGAAAATTTGCAGAAAAGACAGATGTCAGCCGGTCACTTGAGGGAGAAGGGAAGCTGGAATTAAGGGACGGCACCTTTCCTACGATTCGGATTGGGGAGTTTTCAAAAAAAGATACTCCGCCGCTCCCCGCTCCCTCTGGCTTTCCGTTTCCAATTCCCAAATTGCCATTTCCACAGCAAATCCCGACGCCAGGACCTGAGGAACCCCAATCATCAGAATATTTTATGTTTGCGGGAGGGAAACCAGGCGCCAAAAAATCAGCTTCAGAGTGGAAAGGTGGGGTTGCACCAGGGGCAACCGAATCTCAAAAATCTGAGGGAACACGCTTTGAACTGTTGACCTGCAGTTTCTCAGTTGATCCAGAAAAGTTTCAGGCCAAAGAATTGATGTGTAACACGAAAGAAAAAACAGAAGTCGCCGGTCACGGTACTATTTTCTTTCGTGGAAGTGTGACCACGGTGGATTTTCAACTCAAGGCAACCATGACGGCTGAAATGGCTGCCAAATTGCAGAAATCACGACCCGTTGCCTCTGTGATTTCAAGTTTGCTCAGTCAGGGGAAAACAATCCGGCTTCCACTTAAGGTCACCGGAGATATTCGCAAGCCGGATGTTGAAGTTGACTATGTGGGGTTTGTTCGACCAGGAGAGTCTCAAAGAGACGGAGACACCAATAAATTACCAATTCCTGATTCGCTCTCGTTGCCGTTTTAGGGGTTGGGGCTAAGGGCTAAGGGCTGAAGATATTGGGCTGAAGAACTGGTTTTCTTTCATCCTTCATCCCTTGAGTTGCCCCTGGCTCTCAGCCCAAAGATTTTTCAACCCGATGTCTTCAGCATTTGCAGAAAACGCTGGAGCAGTCCACCGCCTGAGGTTGATTGAGAAATTTCTGATTGGGCCTGTTCCAGGGGCGTCCCTTTTTCAAGTGCCGCGATCAGGTCAGTGATCTCGTTTGTGTTTGGAAAACGTCCAAGACGTCGTTTGGAAAAGATCAATTCATCATCGCGGTAGACTTCAAAAATTCCGCCTGAGAGTTTGACCAGGGTTGCCGTAACACCAAATTTTGCTTTAAGTTCTTCTGCCAACCTGACAGCTTTGGGATAGTACCCTCAAGATCCACAATATTCGACTTTGAGCTTCATGGAAAAGTACCTCGAAGTGTAAAACGGTTGTTGATGGTTTTTTGGGAAAAGGGTTGAAAAACATTCAAACTATAGCACTTCTTTTAGATATGAGGAGTTGAAATTACCGTGACTGCACCAATCAAGATTGTGACGGAGTGTGAGTTGTCCAATGCTGAGTTTCTGGAGCGCTATGCCCGTGAAGGATGCGTTGGGTTAGCTGGCGGGCCATCGCTGGTTGATAAGGCCATTCGCCGGGCACAACGCCGACAACGTCCAGACCGAAGCTGGAGCGAATGGGGGCATGCCTTCGTTTTTCAAGGTCGGCGACCAGATGGCCACCATTGGGTGATCGAATCAGACCTGGAGTTTCACCGGCGAAACATCCGGTTGGGTGTTCAGGAAAATCGGATCACCAAATACCATGATGAGGATTACTTTCAATCCCTGGCGATTCTGGATTTTCATTTGGAACCAACCCAGATCAACACTTTGATTTCAAATGGGTTAGACCTGGTGGCAACCAATACCAAATACTCCTTGCGCGAAATCCTGGGTACCTATCTGGCGTTGCACAACATTGGCCAGCGCGCAACGGCAAATCGCATGCAGAAAGAGCGTTCCCTCTTTTGCTCGGCTTTTGTTCGGCATTTGTATTCAAAAGTCGGTATTGATTTCGCCCCCCAGATTCACGAAAAGCACACCACGCCCGAAGATATTGCTCAAACCACTATCCCCCATACCCTGTATCTTTTGCGCCGCGAGGTCGCCAGCCTCAAAGATTGAATTGGGCGATTTGATTCAGGGTTCAATTTTCAATGCAGGTTGTGGTACTCTGCCGAAATTCAAATCAACAGCTTTTCCACTTGTTCAACCGTTTTCTGGTTCCCTGGTTGCCTGCCTTGTGTGGACCCCCTGGCTCCCTCAGTGTCCGGTGGAAACTGTACCAATCTTTCAATGCGTGAGGATTACCCATGGAAGACACTTCTGTTCAGCTTGCCCGTGAACCCAAAAGCGAAGCTTTTAGCCGTGAAGAACGGATTTTATTTTGTCGGGCTGTGGCCAATATGATTACGGCTGATCATCAGGTTTCTGAAGAAGAACGAGCCTATCTGTCCGGTTTAGTTCGTGAAACCGGTTTGTCGTTACTCGATGAAGAGGTGATGCTTTCGATTGAATCGGAACTCAGGTCACCCACTCCCCTTGCTGACCTGGTTCATCCCATCAAAAGCCCAGAACTCCGCCGGACACTCTATCGAGCAGTTGTTGAAGTTGCCCTGTGCGACCGCACTCTGGCCCAGGAAGAAGATGAATACCTGGCCAAATTAGCCGAACTCTTTGAACTGGATCCTCAGGCCGCTCGGGAATTGATCCAGTGGACGCTGGACAGTTTGGAACTCGAAAAGCGCGAGGCAGACATTCTGGCTAGACTGTAAGTCCTACTGGATAAATAATTTGGGAAAACAAAAAAGAGCATCCGGGATCATACCCTGGATGCTCTTTCGCTTGGTGCCTGGGTTGTTTGAAGGTGGAATTAGACGGTGAATGAGCTGCCGCAACCGCAGCTTCCAGCCGCGTTGGGGTTGCGGAACGTAAATCCAGAACCCATCACACTCGTCACATAATCAATTTCCACACCTTCCAGATATTGTTCGCTGAATGGATCGATAAAAACTCGCAAACCATTGGAGTCCATAATGTTGTCGCCATCGCGTGGGGCTTCTTCAACATCCAGAGCGTATTGGAAGCCTGAGCAGCCTCCGGGCATTACGCGTACACGCAAACCCCCCTCTTTGCCGAGGCCCTCATCCGCAATAAATTTTTTCACTTCAGAAATTGCTTTAGGAGTCAGCGTCAGTTGCATTGCTATCTTTGTCTCACTTTCTGGAATTAGTTAAGGTTTATGTTGAAAATAGTTCTACCTTTGACCGGTGAGCTTGTCAACTCGTGCTTGGAGACAAGGCAGGGCGGAAGACGTTGGGTTTGGGGCGAAGGGCTAAGGGTGAAGGGTGTACAAATCATTTGAATTCAATTGGTTTTTACCCTCAGCCCCAAGCCCTCAGCCCTCAGCGTCAAAATCATCGGGCCATCAGGGCTTCAATTTCATCAATAAACTTCGGAACACCCGCCGTCAGGATCTCATTGCCAGTTTCAGTAACCACGACATCGTCTTCGATGCGGATGCCGATTCCGAGATATTCGGCTGGAACACCTTCGAGTGAAGTTTGGAAGTAAAGTCCTGGTTCAACCGTGACCACCATTCCCGGCTCAAAGATGCGCGACACAAAGTCGTCTTCCTGTTCGACCACATAGCTCGACGCATCATGCACATCGCTTCCAAGCCAGTGTCCGGCGCGGTGCATATAGAACTTCATATAGGATTTGTCTTCCAGATTTTTCTCAACCGTGCCTTCGAGCAAGCCGAGTTTGAGCAATTCTTCAACCAGTACTTCGGTGGCTTTGTTGTGATAATCAATAAAGCGGTTCCCTGGTTTGACCATATCAATTGAAGCCAGTTGGGATTTCAGAACAGCTTCATAAATCTTGCGCTGTGGGTCGGTGAATTTCCCATTGATCGGGAACGTCCGGGTGATGTCCGAAGCATAGTAGCCATATTCACAACCCGCATCAATCAACAGCAAATCGCCATCTTCCATCAGCCGATCATTGGTGTTGTAGTGCAAAATCGTGGCATTGGCGCCCGATCCAATGATGCTGGTATAGGCTGGGCCCAGCGCGCCACGCCGCCGAAAGACATATTCAATCACGGCTTCGATTTCAAATTCATATTTGCCGGGTGCCGCAGCCAGCATGGCCTCGCAGTGAGCTTCGGCGGCAATTTCGCCGGCAATCCGCATTCGATTTAGTTCCGATGGATCTTTCCGGAGGCGCATTTCACCAAGCAGGCATCCAGTGTCGCGAATGGTATCCGGTGCATGTCCGCTCCGATGTGATCGCCACCGGGCAGCTTTCATGGCGTTGAAAATATGCTGGTTGAAGACTTCATCGCGGCTAAACCGGTAGTACAGGGTCTGGCCGTTGTTGAGGTAGTCGGCAATTTTCGATGAAAACTCACTGATCGGAAAGGCGACATCCGCCCCAAATCGGCTCACCGCGCCTTCAAGCCCGGCCCGGAAGCCATCCCAGGTTTCGCGTTCCGCGTCGCGTGGTCTGACAAACATCACGAATTTGTGTTCCGGATGATCATTGGTCAACACCACGACGGTTTCCGGTTCATCAAATCCGGTCAGGTAATACACATCGCTGTCCGGGCGATAGCGATAATTCAAATCGTGGGTGCGGTGGGCTTCAGGTGGGCTAAAAAGCACCAGCGTATTCCGGCCTAACCGTTCCAAAACCTGCGCCCGGCGGGCTTTGTACAGGTCGGCATCAAATGCAGCCGGAGCGTGAACTCCGCCTTTCGTGCGTTGTTTGGGTGAAGAGACACTTGCGCTGGATGGTTGTGGCGTCATGCAATACCTCGCGTGATCTGGATTAATATAGAAATGAAGGATTCCCCACTATACCATTGGCGTCGGGAAAACGGCTACCTGGGAAAAGTTTCTGGTTGGAAAGGTCTTTGGAAAAGGAATTGCCTTTGCTGATAGCATTGTAACCGGGCTCAGGGTCAAGGGCTGAGGGCTGAGGGCTTGTCAGTACCACCTGCGTGAGCGGGTGGGGGTGGAAGCAAACCAGCCCACCCACTGCGCGGGTGGTACTGACTCATCGATTCTTCTGGTTCATTTCAAAAAAGAAAGCAGAAATCCATATGGTACAACAACTTGTTACAGGCGGAGCGGGGTTTATTGGGAGTCATCTTGTCGAGGCATTGCTGGGGCGCGGGTATCAGGTGCGGGTGGTGGATTCGCTCATCACCGGGCATAAGGAAAATCTGGCCGGATTTCTGAGCGATATTGAGTTTATCGAAGGCGATTTAGCTGATCCGGAAGTTGCCGCCCGGGCTGTTCAGGGAGTGGAATGTGTGTTTCACGAAGCGGCAATTCCGAGCGTTCCGCGTTCGGTCCGCAACCCGCTCCAGACCCAGCGGTCAGGTGAAATTTCGACGTTGAACCTGCTTGACGCTGCCGTGCGGGCCGATGTGCGACGGGTGATTTTTGCGGCTTCCTCCAGTGCCTATGGCAACACCGAAGTGTTACCCAAAGTCGAGACCATGCCGCCGCGTCCTTTGAGTCCGTATGCCGCCAGCAAAATTGCCGGAGAAGGATACATGTCAGCTTTTGCCGCATGTCATGATCTCGACACGGTTTCGCTCCGCTATTTTAATGTCTTTGGACCGAGACAAGATCCAACCAGTCAGTATTCAGGGGTGATTGCCAAATTCACCGACATCATGCCGCGCGGCATCCGTCCAGTGATTTTCGGAGACGGTGAACAATCGCGTGATTTCTGTTTTGTCAAAAATGTGGTTCACGCCAATTTGCTTGCGATGGATTGCCCCGAGCGATTAGGTGGAGAGGTGATGAACATTGGCTGCGGAGGTCGCATTACCCTGAATGAACTGGTCGTCATCCTGAACCGGATTTTCGGCACCGATCACACACCAGTTTATGAATCAACCCGGGCAGGTGACGTTCGTCATTCGCTGGCATCAATTGCCAAAGCCAAAGCCCTGATCGGATACGAACCGCTGGTTCAAGTCGAAGAAGGACTCCGGCGAACAATCGAGTATCAGATACCTCAGTGAAAATGGTGCAGAATCTGAGGGGGAACAGAACCAACTACGGAATAAGTGGATTTCTACCTGATAAAGGTCAGGTTAAATCCTGTATCTGATTGATTCTGGGAAATTTCTTGAAGCAGCATTGATAGGGATTGACAGCCATAGATAAATTGGCAATGATTGGATTTTCCCAGATCCCATCTGGATTCTTCGCGCTGTCATTTTCAAAACTAAAACCAAATCTACTGAGGCTCAGCAGAATGCCGTTGTGTTTGCATACACGTCATTTCTCACAACTCGGAAGTGCGACTTTTTGAAACTCACCCAACTTGAGGATCAGAGGATATGGTGGATCGATCAATCCTTTTTGAAACTTTGAGTGAGCTTACTTCGGCTCAATTGAACAAAATCATCTGGGTGGTTGGAATGCCTCCGGCTGAACAACCTGCTGCGACCGCAGTGCTGGGAGATCGAGTGCTTTCGTTGTTGAAATGGGCAAAAAGCCCCACCGGGTGTGGATTAGACCGAATTGAAGCCCTTTTACCTTCATCAGAAAAAAAACAGCTTGCAGTTCTTCCAATACCCGACCGTCACTTTTTGTTGATCGAAATCCCTCCTCCAACTTCACCAGGTAGAAAATTCCCGGATCGTATTGAGTTTTGGTTGTTTCACGATGATCAGCCTGGAATAAGCGGTAAAAGATCCTGTAAGCCTTCGCTGAAAGGCGTTCAAATTGAAGTGAATGAGCTGTTGAAGCAACTTTTAAATGGGGACTTGAACACAACAGTCAATGTTCAGAACTTATTTCTGGAGTTCATTATCCCTATCCAATACTTCTCTTGGGGAATTGAGAAATGGCCGTATGAAACGGCTGAACTAGGGCTTTATTATTCCGTTGTTCTCCGCTGGCGAGACAGAACAACAGCCAGAAACAACCCTTTAGGCTGTCAGGTTTGGGGTACGGTTGCGAACCAAATTAAAGCTTGCTCAGAATTGTGCCGAAATCCAACTGTGTTTTGGCTTCCAGATAAACGCTATTCATCACCAAAAAAACTGGTTGTCCAGGCCCTTAGAAAATTGTATGGGGCATGCGTCGGATTCTCAGTAGTTCCAGATCCAACAAAAAAATCACTTGAAGCAGAACTGCTTGTTACCTGCCTTCAGAATGGTGTTCCATTTGCCTTTTGGTCACGGGAACCAAAAGATTGGATTGTCTTCAAACAATATCTTGATGAACTTGTGGCAAATGGTACTTTGGATGATCTTCCGCTCCGAATCCGTGAATTGCGTGAAACTGCGATGGACAATCCAGCACATCACGGAGCCACATTGACATTCTTATGGGACGACCCACGACGAAATCCCATGGCTCACAAATTTATCCCACTCAAATAAGGAAGCCCATCATGCAAGACGATTGGAAGATATTTACCGGTACAGGTAGCCCTACGAAGGCCGTCAATCGCCTCCCAGAGCCGCCACCCTGGCGACAGTTCAAGGGCAAAGTTGCAAAAGAGCGAAACTTCCCAAAGACCGGAGAATCAGTTTCAACTGAACTGCTTGAGCGGGGTAAAACATTTCTGGCAAATGACCGGATAGTTGAAATGGTCAATGCCGCACTGTATCTGCGCCGACCATTGCTGGTGACCGGGAAGCCCGGCACCGGGAAATCCTCGCTCATTTACCGTGTAGCCTATGAACTGATGCTGGGTGACGTCCTTGAATGGCCGATTACATCAAAAACAACGCTCCAGCAGGGGCTGTACCAGTACGATGCGATTGGGCGGCTCCAGGAATCGCAACTCAAAGGGCAAACCCCTGACATTGGCAAGTACCTCAAGCTTGGGCCGCTTGGGACGGCGCTCCTTCCAACTGCTCGTCCCCGCGCTTTGCTGATTGACGAAATTGACAAGGCGGACCTGGATCTCCCCAATGACCTGTTGAACATTTTTGAAAAGGGTGAATTTCGGATTCCTGAGCTTGAACGGCTCGACCAGCAAACCGTCGAAATCAGAGACCAGACCGGCGAACTCTTTCCTATTACAAACGGGTACGTCCGGTGTTCTCAATTTCCATTTGTGATCATGACCAGCAATGGCGAGCGTGATTTCCCCGCGCCGCTTTTGCGCCGGTGTTTGCAACTGACTCTGGGAGAACCAGACTTAGATCAGTTGGAACAAATTGTTGAAGCCCATCTCGGCCCAGACATTGCCCGTGAATCAAGGGTTCATATTCAAACCTTCTTAAATCAACGAGATACCGAAGCGCTGGCAACGGATCAACTTTTGAATGCCTTGTTCCTGGTCATTGGAAGGTCTGGGATTCAGGAAGCGGACCGACCACGATTGATCAAAGAGTTGTTTCAATCACTGACAACCATGGAAACATAATGATCAAGCAGTTTCTCTCCTTCTTAAGTCAAACTGATCTCAACCTTGACTATCGCCAGATCGAAGAAGTGCTTTGGTTAAGCCGCTTTATGCCCAAGGTAACTTTATTGAAGGGAGGTCAAATACAATCTGAACCGACTGTTCTTCCAGTATCAGGGCAACCTTCAATTCCTAAACTACCGCTTCAATCTGAAGTGAAAAAGACAGTTTCCCCAACGATTTCAAATCCTTCTGAACCATCCTCTCAAGCTGAAGTAAAAAAACCAATATTTCCATCGGGTTCAAAACCCTCATCTGAATCATTGCCCCAAGCTGAAGTGAAAAAACCGAACCCCTCAGCGATTTCAAAAACCTCATCTGGTTTGGCGTCGGCTTCAAAATTTCGTATTGCCGGCGCTCCTCCGCTCCCAGAAGCCACTGCGATCAGTCGCGCTTTCCGCCAGTTCTCCCGTCGTTGCAATTCTCAGCATTCCTTTGTGCTTGATGAAGAGACCACTATTTCCCAATCGGCTGAAGTCGGTTTTACCTTCCCAGCTTTCCGACCTGCAAAGGAACGCTGGTTTGAGGTTTTCCTGGTTGTCGAAGACAGCCCTTCGATGGTTGTCTGGCACTCCACCATTCGCATGTTGGCTCAGTTGCTGGCACGTCATGGTGCTTTTCGGGATGTCCGGGTTTGGAAACTTCGGTCACATGAAAGTAAAGTGCAGATTATTGATTCTTCAGAATTTTCATACCAACCGGGTATCCTTCGTGATCCAGCGGGACGGCGCTTGTTGATTGTACTGACCGATGGGGTATCAGCGGCTTGGCAAAATGGGAGACTGGCTAACACGCTCATTGATTGGGGCAGTGTAACTCCAGTCGTCATCTGCCAGATGCTGGGGGAATCGTTGTGGAAATCCACCATTTTGGGCGAGCCAAATGTGGTTGTGAGGACTTCCATGCCGGGAGTTCCAAATAAAAGGCTTGAGGTTGAGCGCCCCTGGTGGGCAGAAACATTTCCGGTTCAAGAAAGTGACTCGACACAACCAGCTCAAAAACCTGTGCAACTGGCAATTCCGATTGTTTCGTTGAAACCAGAGTTAATTGAAGATTGGGCCAAAATGTTGATGGGGCAGGGGATCCCATACTCAGCAACACTGGTTTCTGCTTCCTCAGATGTATCAAAGTTTCAACCACGCATTGAGCCTTTGGAAAGAATGGGTCCAGAGGAACACCTGGAATGATTTCGTGCGTTGGTCTCTCCTGAAACATATGGGCTGGCGTGTTATCTTTCCTGGATGCCGCTGACCTTGCCGGTCATCCAGTTAGTGCATTACCGGATGATTGCCAATCGAAACCAGGAGCAGTTGGCTGAACTTCTGCTTGGAGGAATTCTTAAACGTCAAATATCTTCTGAACCCAAAGGCGAAGTGGAATATGAATTTGTTGATAGTGTAAGGGAAAAGCTCCAACCAGAAGTAATTTATGCCCTTGAGCAGGTTTTTGCCTGTGTTTCCGAGTATGTCGCACGTCAAATTGGAAAGCCCTTCGATTTTTTAGCTTGCTTACGTCATTCACAGGGACAGGATCTACTTCCAGCCATTGCCCGACCGTTTACCAGGGTTTCAATTCCAGGTTTGCGGCAGTTAGGGCTAACCCATCTAACACTCAATGATTTAGAATTGTCATCACTCCCCCCAGCCTTTACCAATAGCATTGGCATGGAATTTGTCTTGATTCCAGCCGGGAGTTTTCTGATGGGCTCGCCAGATACTGAAGCTGGACGATATTTTGACGAAGGGCCACAGCATCAAGTTACCTTCAGAAAGCCATTTTATCTAGGAAAATTCCAGGTAACTCAGGCTCAGTGGCAGGCAGTAATGGGAACCAATCCGTCATATTTCAAAGGAAGAAACCTGCCAGTGGAGAATGTGTCCTGGAACGAATGTCAGGAATTCTTGAAAAAGCTGAATGCCAAACATGATGGCTACACCTACCGGTTACCGAGTGAAGCTGAGTGGGAATATGCCTGCCGGGCGGGTACCACGACGCCGTTTTCATTTGGGCAAATCATCACAACCAATCAGGTAAATTATAATGGAGATTACCCTTATAGAAATGAGCTGAGAGGTCAGTATCGCCAAAAAACAACGCCAGTGGGGAGTTTTCCAGCCAATGTCTGGGGGCTCCACGATATGCACGGAAATGTGTGGGAGTGGTGTCAGGACTGGTGGCACTCAAATTATGATGGTGCGCCAACGGATGGAAGTGTCTGGAAGTTTGAGCCTGATAATAAATTTCGTGTAATGCGAGGCGGTTCGTGGGGCGACAATGCCTGGGTCTGCCGGGCGGCGGACCGCGGCAGGTTCATCCCTGGGCTCCGTTTCAGGAATCTCGGGTTTCGGGTGGTTGCGGCGAGGACTTCAAGTATTTAATGCGCTTTGATTTATGCACTCTTGACCACGCGTTTTTTGCGCGGTCCCGAAAAATTTTGACCATTGAGGAGCGCGGGCAGGATGCCCGCGCTCCCATAAAAAACTATGGAGGACGACTGAGTGCCCAACTCAGTCGTCCTCCACGGTAAGCTGACGATCCACGCCTTGAAGTTCGGGAGACCTCATGCGAGAAAGTTCAAGGCAGTACACAGCGTTTACTTCAACCTTGGCGACTTTCTCCAGAACCTGGACAATGGTGTGTTGATATGCCAGCTTCGTTCAATACTTATTTAACCGTTCAAATTCTGAGTTATGCCACGGGAAGCCTCGTGTTTTTGATGCTGCTCGGGTACTTAAGAAAAGTGCAGCGGTTGGGTGGGTGGACGACTTATGGGCTGGTGGCGGTTGTCCTGGGGCTGGTTTGGAATGTTGGGATATTGATCAACCGAAGCGCCGGGTTGATAACTGGCCAGAATACCGGGCCGATTATTTTCTTTTTTGGGGCTCTGGCCCACAGTGCGCTGGTCTGGTTGCCAACCGTTTTGTGGCTTGATCAGGGAACAGTCAGGTGGCGGAAGAAATGGTGTTTTTGGCTCCAGTATGGGTTTGGTTTTCTCTCGGTCATCAGTGCCGGGTTGCTCACGATTGGGTATCTCCTTGGGATCATTGGCCCAATCTTTCGAACCTGGGGAAACTGGCTGCTAGAAGTAACGGCCAGCAGCCTTGTGGTACATGTTCTCCTGGGCTGGCTGCTGGTTCAGGGACGGCCACGCCAGATCCCCCGCGAATTGATATCAGCACGGATTGTCATGGTGGTGGGGCTCGTTGTGGCAGTGAGTTTGTGGTTCAGAGCCCAACCATCAGTGTCACCTGAGTGGACGTTGGCTGTTCGAACGGTCGCGGAACAATCAACCATCGTTGGTATCATTGTGATGTTCAGCTTCCTGGCGCAATTTCGCTTTGCCGATGTTTTTGTGAAGCGATGCCTGACGATCCTGGCGGCGGAACTGGTTGCGTTGGTTGCCATCATGCTGGTTTTTGAAGTCCTGAAGCCACAGATTCGGAAACTGGTCATGTTTCCCAGGGCTGGAATCAGCATTGCATCTGTTCTCCTGGTGGCAGGGTTGTTCCTGGTATTTCCCCGCATCTCCCGGTTTATTGACGAGGCGGCTGACCGCTGGCTTTTTCATCGCCCTGACTATGGTGAACTCCTGAAGGAATTTACGCTCAAATCAGCGTCCGTATTCGCTCAGGCGGAGATTCTCAAAATTGCCGAAACGACTGTGAGCCGGGCACTTGGGATTGAGTTAGTTCGCATTGTCCCTTTTCATAAATCACATGGCTCCTTTCCCGAAATAGATTTTGGTGCCGAAAAGGTCGTAACGCTGTGGCCAGGTCACCCCCTGCACCGTGCGTTTGACGGGCTTGAGCCTGAAGCCATCGTTCCAATCTGGGTGGGCGATAAGCTCCATAGTTTGATGGGGTTGGCTGCCGGAGAACGTCGCCGCCAGCTTCTGAGTGATGAAATCTCGTTCCTGACAACCATTGCCGAACGACTCAGCCGCCGCCTGGAACAACTGAAATTTGACGAAGACCGTCGTCGGCAACATATGCAGGAAACTCATCTCCAGCAGTTGTTGATGGAAGCTGAAATCAGGGCGCTCCGGGCACAGGTCAACCCGCATTTTCTGTTTAACACCTTGAATACAATTGCCGACCTGATTGCCGACGAACCCGAAAAAGCTGAACTGATGACCGAACGCCTGGCTGAAGTTTTTCGATACTGCCTCACCCAGGCCAGTCAACCTATGATTTCACTTGGGAAGGAATTTGATTTTATTCGGACTTACCTTGAGATCGAACAGGTCAGGTTTGGCGCTCGCTTAACCGTGGTACTCGAACTCAATCCAAATCTGACACATTTTCCAATTCCATCCCTGTTGTTACAGCCTCTGGTTGAGAACGCGGTCAAACACGGGCTGGCTCCAAAAACGGGGCCGATCAGGTTGTGCGTTCGCGCTGAAGACAACGGAGATTCAATCCGGTTACTGGTTGAAGATAATGGAGTTGGCAAGTACGCTCCGGCTGAGTTCTTTCCCAAGGAAGGAAGTTCAATGTGCTCTGAAACGAGTGGTGTTGGGCTCCAACTGGTCACTGAACGACTGCGTGCTTTGTACGGCGAATCGGCCCGGCTGTCGGTGGAAACGAAGGTTGGGGCTGGAACCAGAATTACCGTGACGATTCCAAATCGAGTGAAGGCTGAGGTTTAGGGTTCCGGGTTCCGGGTTCCGGGTTCCGGGTTCCGGGTTCCGGGTTC
>CAZXCE010000004.1:0-44129 GCA_964639175.1 uncultured Clostridia bacterium | reverse complement strand
TGTCGCCGCGTCGCGCCGCCTGCCGGTCGTGCCCGAAATCCCGACGGCGGACGAGCAGCAGCATACCATAGGGTTCACCACCAAACATGCCGTATTCGGCCTCATAGACCTTTTTAAAGACCGAGGATTGATCAAATTCATTTCCCTGGCCGCTTTGCGGATCATTGCCGCCCCGTTCAAAGTCTTTGAGCAATTCTTTTTTGGTAGCGTTGAGAACCTTGATTTTCAGCATGGTGCTGGTTTCGGTCTCAAACACCAGATGGTGGAGCCCACGCCACGAAGCCTCCAGCTTTTGAAAATCAGGGTGATGCATAATTTCATTAAGCTGGTCCGAGAGCAGGGCATCAATCTGCTTAATCCGCTCATTGATGGCAGCCTCCATGTCATTTGACATCACCAGTTGGCCCTGCATGACCTGGTCCACCAGTTCAGAAATCAAATTGATGGCGTACGGGCGTTGTTCGGGCGAGCGAGCAAGCCGACCCTCAGCCAGAATTTGGTCCAACAAGGAGGATTCTCCGGATTGGGGCACCGTCATCACTTTTAATTCGGGGTTTGATTGCGTGCTCATTGTGCAGGCTCCTCCTCAGATAATTCTGAACGTTGACCAGTTTGTGATTGACTGGTTCGGGGTGGTTCGATGCCCAGATCACGGCCAAGCTGGTTTCGTTTTTCGGTATCGGACAACACGGATTGCAACACGGATTCCAACTGGTTATTTCCATCCATTTTGGTGAGCAGCCCCGAGAGTTTATTTCGGGCTTCAATCAGTCTCTTGAGCGCCGGCACCTGTTGGGCAAGCTGGTCAGGTTCGAAATCCTCAATCCGATTAAACTTCAGCTCAACATTCAATTTTTCATCTTTGCGATTGAGCCGATTCGCCACGCGCAGTGCAAGCCGGGGTGTCATTTTTCCGAGGATGTCATTGAAATTGTCGCGATCTATAAATGTAAAATTTCGGTCACGGAGGTGTTTTAAGGGTTCGGCGGGCTGTCCGGAGAAATCCCCGATCACACCCACTACAAATGGGATTTCTTTGAGTTCAATGGCGCCGCCGATTTCCACTTCATACTTGATATGAACTCGGGGTGGGCGAACACGGCTGAGTTTTTCCTGCAAACTTTCTTTTTTCGGCATAAAAATAGTATCTCCAATCAGGATTCAGGGGTTAAGGTTTGGAAACAGGTTTGAAGCACTAGGGTTAGTCCGTAGTGACCTGAATGCCTAATGTTTCTCGCACATGGTCGAGCACGTTCTGGTCTTTTATAAGTTCGCCCAAAACGTCCCCCAACGGAGATTCTCCCCATTTGACCGCCCGGTGGACCAGATAGGAAACTGGACTGTGAGGTTCGGTCTTTCGAAAAAACTCAGCCAGTCGAGCCAACTGAGCCAGCGCTTCCTTCCGGTTGAGCGTTTTTGCCATTTGGGATTTTCCAGCACTCCCAACCATCTGGGCCTCACCTTGATGAGAGGTGGTCTGGATAGGTTCAGCTTCTGTTCCAGCCGGGAAAGTGGGATATTCAGGCTGAATCCCCGGATGATCAGATTGAACTCCTTCCGCCTTCAGAGATATGTCCTTTTGAAATCGCTTGACCAGCAATTGGATTGCCTCCAAAAGTGAACTCAATTTCTGAAAACTGATTCCCTGTTCTCTGAACCGCTTGGTTATGACCTGATCAAGAATCTGGATTTCCTCAAGACAGCACATGATTTGTTGATTGGTCGGGCGAATATGTTCAGGTTTGATTCGAGTTTCAAAGATTTCCCATTGTTTCTGACTGGGAATTCCGCACCTCTTGGCTTCTTCTTGAAGCCGTTCATAGTATTTTTTTTCCTCGTCATCCAAACTTTCCAGGTTGTCTGGAATAACATATCCTTTCGATTGTTCCCATTGTTCATAGGAATAGTTGTTTTCCTGTTCATTGGGCAGCAGCGGAATTTCCCTGATTGCCAAAGCCATACTCGGACCATTGAGAAAGTTTAGGACATTTGCCCGTGCTTCCAGGTCTTGGCCTTCAGGGAGGGGAAAAATCAAATCCCAGTAGCGATCAATAACAGTGGTGAGAAAGCCAATTCCTTCACTTAACCCGGGAAATCCATGCAATCTGACCAGCGCCTCCGTCAGCCAGACTGCGAGTTGCAAATCTTTCGACCGGTGGGAAAATGCATGTGTGGTCAAGGCGACCACTTTTTTCCAATCCGCTTTCTTTATTTCAAAGGGATTGTTTGGGGCTCTGAAGTCATCAAACCGACGTGCTTCACGGATGTCTGAGTACACCACATCATAAAAAAGCGATTCTCCTGCTGGATTGGGTCCCGGAATTGGCTGTAAGAGCACATTGATATCAATGAGTTTGAAATCTGGAATTGATAGTGACATAACAAGCATTTCCGTAAGAAGTAAGGAGGTTGAGGTTGAGGAAACCACTATGGTTTCCATTCAGATTGTTTTTTGATCAGGCAAGGGCACCGTTTTTGTCTGAAGTTATACTGTTTTGCAATCAAGTTCTCGTATTGGGTGGAGGCTAAATCATTGAAAGAATTGTATTTCTCTGCCCCTTGAACCCGATACCCTGACCCCCCATTGATATTAGCTCACTGTGGCGGTGGGTGGAGCCTCAAAACACAGCGTCTTGATTTCCAACCAGCCAATGTCTTCATCATCCACCTGAAACAACCGCTGGCCAACTGCGTGATAAAGCCCATCCTCCGTTTGAACCCAATCGGTGATATGACCCAGCTTGGTTTTCCCGTCGGGGTGGTGGCGGGTCTTTTCATAAATGCCAAACACAAAAACTTCGGCCAGGGTGTCGTCAGTGGTTTCAATCGTGGCCGGAGTAAACAGGACATCGCGTAAATACCGCACCGGTTCAACCGTAAGCTGGCGGATTTGCTCAAGTGGAAGCCAGGCATAGGCATCTCGGGCAATGATTTCCAAAAACCCGCCGGTCCAATCATCAGCGTCGCGAAAATCAAGAAAGCTGGTTCCATTGAGGGTGCCATTCAGACTGGGCCGGGCGGTTTCAGCCTCGGTCAGCATCGTTTGGGCCTGCTCTGGATGATCAGCCACAATTTCTGAAATGGCCTTGAGATACAACTCAATATAGGCTGGAGGTTCCAGCAGAAATGCCGGTTCGGTTTGATGGGTAAACACTCGATGTCGGTCCTGAAGGGCTTTGAGTGTGTTGCGATACGTCTGAATTCCAACTGGATTGTCGGTGGTTTGACTTCCGATGGCTTCGAGTTGTCTGGCGGCACGCTCCAGGTCATCTGAAAAACACAGCAACTCAAACAAGGTCGTTCTGGCTCTTAAATCCGAGGGTCGGTTTTTCACCTGGCCCGTGGCGGCGTGAATAGCACCTGACAAATCAGCTTTTTCGACAAACTCGTTGATCATCATGGGCGGTTCCTTTCAGCTTTTTCATTTCCTGACCGAGGCAATGGTGCCCCGACATAATTGCGGCGAGCTTTTTCATTCAGGTCATCACCGGCTTCGACCCAGAACAGGCTCCAGGGAAAAGTCTGTGAATCCAATTGATCCAGCCGTTTCTTAAAATCATCCCTGGCCATTTTTTCCTGGAGGCCATTCCCCACTTTTCTGGCTTCATGAATTTTGACAACGTGTTGATTGACTTCGCCAATCAGCCGGCTGTTTTTCCAAAATGACACAATCATCCCAAGCGTAAACACCAGGCAGATCGCACATACCGTGTTCACAATCAGCCGCGCCCTCGGAGGTTCAGCGACAACGGTTGGACCAGGGGACACCGCCGGCACATCGTGTCGGAGAATCTGTTTCATCACCTGCTCAATAAAAAAACCGCCTCCCAGGCTGCTGGTCAGGTACGCCCCACGAAACTGGAGATTCCCCGTGATTGTGCTCGGGCGAAACAGGACTGAGGCCAGCAGCACACATTTGCGGCGTGCATCCTGAAACCGATCTGGAAACTGGAAGACCTTTAATTTTTGCTCTGTCCCCGTCACCTCACCCAGTCTTCGAAGAAACTGCTGGCGTAAAATGTCCTGAAGGGCGCTCAACTCGGTATCAAGCAGGGAATACGCCTGTGCCGATTGGCTCAGCGGAAACGTGGTTCCCCAAACCTGTGCTTTTTCAGAGCCGGGCAGATCACCAAAAAATGTCTGAAATCCCTCAATGGCGTCCGCACCGGTCAAGACCAGATAGATTGGGGGATGAATTTCCAACTGGGTCAGTGCTTCATCAACCCGCGCCCGAATCAACTTGGCCTGCCGATCAACTTCGGCGTCATTGGCTGTCAGCAGATGAGGCAGGTGCGCCACAACCACGATGCCATCAAGTGGTCGCTGGGAACGGAATTTCTGGATGACCGCCATCAATGATTCCCAGTCGTCACGCCCCTGTTCGCTCTGGTAACGCCCGGTGGTATCAAGGAAGATCGCCTGATCGGTTGTTTGCCACTCACAATTTTGGGTTGGGCGAATGCGGTTGGTTGTCCCCCGGCCAGCCACATCATAGAAATCGAGTTTGGAGGCATATAGCAACGACGTTTTCCCACTCCCAGGCATGCCCGCCATTAAAAACCAGGGTAAGGCATAGACGGCATTTCCTTGATCTTCTAAACGGGTTGCCCGCAGCCAGTTGACGATTTCCTGGGCAGTTTGGGACAACTCTGGCGAAATATCCCGTCGTCGGGCGCGACGGGATCCGGGTGCGTCTTCAGCCGGCGACTGGGCTCGCCGCTGGTCAAAATAGTATTTGATCAACACCCCGGCGGGTAAGGTCAGGAACACCAGCGCCGCCAGGACCACCCGCAAAGCGATATCGGCTGGTCCAAAAAACCAGATGCCCAGCAAGGCACATCCGTACCCAACTACGATCAGAAACACCAGCAAGAAGGATTTGAGGTGTAAATTTGGCACGTTGGCTCCGCTCGAGGGTTAGTGCAGGCCGAGGGCCTGCTTGATCAAGAGAAAAAGAATGCTTTGAAAAACAACGTAGAGTATGACCGTCAGCGACAGCGCCAGAATCAGGTTCCGTTTCAGCCAGCGGGGCCAACCAGTTTCAATTTGAACCATTGGCCGTGCCGGAACATCGGTTGGGAATCCGCGTGGACTGAGGGCTGAGGATCGTAACCGGCCAACCGTTTTTAAACATTCGGCCACACCTTCAATTAATTTCTGTAATTCATGTTCCAGATAAATCCGATATTTCCCCTTGTAGTCGCACACCAGGCAGAGGTAATAGATTTCCAACACATCAGCGTTCGACTGGGGATCCGTCATCAGCGTGGCCAGTTTATCGAAAAACTCAACTCCAGCTCGTTCGGTCTGAAAAAACTCAAGCTGGAGCGGATTGCCTTCCCATTCATTTCGAAACGGAAAATTTGAAGTCCGAACCAGTTCATCCACGTGGGCCACCAGGGCAAACTGCGCCAGCCGGATATGAACCAGGGAATACCCAACCGGGGTCGCCCCCTGCTCCAGAGTCCGCAGCCAGGTACTGACCGTGGTTCGCAATTGCATCGTGGGCTGAACCCGACCTGCCTGGATTTGAAGAATCATCTCAAATAACGGGAGCGTCAGGTCCAGCAACGCATTGCCTCGCTGGGTTGGAAAACCGGTGGGGAGCGGATAGTGCAGGTTCATATCATTTATGAGTCAAGGTATGAGGGTCATGGATCAGGAAATACCGTTTCTGCAATAATTTAGCTGTTTGCTTACACGAGGTCGTCATTCCAAATGGCGCCATCGCATTTGGGAATGAAGTGATCATATGAGACAACAGTCAAATGATTCATTTAAATAAACTGAGTGAGCTATTGACGACAAACTGGTATCACAAGGGTTTGATCGCAAACAGTTCGAGCGTTGGATTGACAAATTCATCTGGAACATAGAGAGCGAGCACCTTTGAACCTCGAATGGCGTCCCAAAATGGGCCGATGGTATCCAGTCGAAAGTAATGAAACCCGACTCGGGTTGGAATCTCAGAGGGCGGCGGTGACACATAGCGCATGGCAACACCAGGCATTGCCGCGCCAACCACGGTGTCAATTACCTCCTGAGCCGCAATTTTGAATACCAGCGGGGTGAGTTCAATGATGCGATTTTCTGGGAGTGAGGCTCGGACCGCCAGCACAAATTCGGCGCCCTGGAATAACCGGTCGTCCTGAATCCGTCCGAAATAAAGGGTTTTGCGGATCTTTTCGAGCGGAATCGGTACACATCGGGTGGGAATGACGATTTCGAGCAATTCCCGAATTTCCCCAAATAACTGATGAAAAGTGCGAAATAAATCCAGATGCGTGTATAAAACAATATCCTTTGGATGCCGGTTGAGGGCCAGGGTCATCAACCGTCCAGCCAGTCGAATCAGTTCTGAATATAACCGCTCAGGATGGACGACCCGCGTCCGCATCAGGTGCATCAGGCTGGCCAGCGATTCGTTGACTGTGTTGAGCAACCACATGGTCGCGATTTCAGAACTGGTAAAATCAGCCAGAAGCAACCCCCGCTGACGGCGTTGCTCGCTCAATGTGGTGCACTTGGTAATCAGAATTTCAACCAGTTGTCGCAGGGCATTGACCAGCCAGGGCGAGGCATTGACCTTAAGAACTGGGGGAATATAGGTTTCAGCCAGGGTTAATTGTCCAGTTGCCGTTCGTTCTAAAACCGCCAGCTTAATAGTGGTGTACCCTTCGGTGATTTCATCAGCAAACAGCACCCGCAAATTTCCACGGGCAAAGTCGAGGAGTTGCTCATTTTGGCCAGTGGTTTCATCAGCAATGACAGCCGGAATCGGGACAAACCGAACCAGTTGATTCGATGAATTTCCATTTAACTGATAGTTGATACCTCCCGTGCGTTTGGCTGGCAGCGCCAGAAAAACAGCGACGGATTCTGCCGTAGACGGAAAATGGTCCTGAACCGGGCGCACGGCTGGCGGTGGGTCGGTTTGCGGAATTTGCACAATGAACCCATCCGGAGTGATCGCGGTGCATCGAATGAGTTCAAAATTTCCGTTGGTGAGTGCCTCCTGATTGATGGCCAGATCCAGGATTCCCCATTCATAGGCCATCACCGAAGCCAGACGGATGTTAATGTACTCTTCAAGAAAATTTTCAGCTTGCTGGAAGTGATGCGGTGTTAACAACATCCCTTCACTCCACAGGACTTTTCGATATTGAGCCATAGCAGTACTGTCAGTTTAAACAACCAAAAACATCTAGATTCAGGTGGAAGCGGCCAAGCGGTTGCTTTTGGCCAGGCATTACAGAATTAAAGGCGCCGCATCAATCTGATATTGCTGCGGGTGGGTGGCCAGAATACCGCAGGCCAGGAATTTAATTAGAAGCTGATAGCTTTCGGGACTGATCTTTCCATGCTGATGCAGAAGCCAGACATTTCGATCTTTTCCCCGAAGCGGGTGGAATTTTTCTGTCCCTTGACCATAGGCATAGGCGGCGACCACAAACAGCACATCTTCACCGCTGGAAATACCAAATTTCACTCCGAGTGAATCAAGTGACGTCAACAACGGCCCTAAACACATCTCAGCGACTTCTGATCCTGAGGTGCCGCCGTTGGACACCGCGAGTGCCGCACACACGACAAAAACTGGTTTCAACAGGCTGCGTTTCCGAATCTGGCTTGCCAGGGTGGAAGGCTGGTTTAATTCACGCAGGGTTTTAGCCAGCGTGGTTGAGTTGCGTAAGCTGGTGATGGCGGCTGAAACATCAGCCATAGAGGCAACCGCCTGAGTTGGTAAGACATAGGATCGGGAATCAGAGGTAATTCGACTGACAAAATCCTCAAGTGCCTGTTCGAGCGAGAGCGAAGCGGGGGCAGATGGCTGGGAGCCCTCAGGGAGAGTGACCCGTTCCAGCCGAGGAACGTCAGTCGGGGTACCTTCTGGAACGCTCACCACAGGCAAGGGTGGATTAGGTTCAACCACATTGGGTACCGGATTGGACGTCGATTGGTATACCAGCAGACCGATTATGGCCAGCACCAGAAAACCAGCCGCCCCTCCTGCCAAAACCGGTACCTGCGACCGACTGGGGGATGATTTGGGGTGATTCCCGCCTGTTTGGTACCCGGTATGGATGGGAACGGCTGACTGAACAGGTGGTGCAACGGGTGGTGGTTCTGAATACGGAGAGACAAATCGAACCTGAATCAAACACCGGGCGGTTCCGACCCGAACCACATCATTTGGGTGGATGGTGACCGCACCGATGACCCGTGTGTCATTGACAAAGGTCCCATTGGCCGAGCCCCCATCAACCACCTGGAGACCCTGATTGTTCCATTGGAACTGCAAATGGGCGCGGCCAACCCCTGGATCTGCCAGCACCAGGTCACTTTCAGCCGTGCGGCCCACCCGCAATACGGAAAATGACCGGGTCACGAGTCGCTGGGTGCCGTTTTCTTCAATCATCAGGGTGACTTGTGGATACATAATTCCAGGTAGAGTTCAGGGTTCAGGGTTCAGGGAAATACAGTTTTTTCAACAGGTTCACTGGTTGCTCGAACTTTTCAGAAGCTCAGGCGTGAGGTTTGCCGAATGGGATGAACGATCAAATCCTCTTGTCGAAAGACGATACTCTGAACATTTTTCTGAAGATCTATCGCTCCGGTTTCTTCGGTTTGATCAAATGTTTCATCTGACTGGCTTTCGATGGTATAGGAAGAGAGTTTTTGCATATCCAGCCCAAAATCCCACGGGTTTTCCCCAACAATTGCAGCCGCAAAAAACTGGGGCACATACTTAATATTTTCATTTTGGAACCAGTGATCCAGGTTGACTTTATTAGCCACAAGCGTCCAAAAAGCCCGCTCCGGGTTCTCGCGGGACATAGACCGATGGAGGTCCCGGACCACCGAAGTCGTCGCCCGGTTATAGGCGGCAATGCATAACGCGACACTCATCGGATCTTTGCCAAACTCTTGCATTCGATCCTTAATATATCGGGCAGCCAGCGGGGCCATCGCCCGTGGATTGCACATATCATTCAGGTTTTGGAGTCCATATCCACGGGCTGTGGCTGGCATAAATTGAAACATGCCTTTGGCTCCAGCCGGACTGGTCAGGCACAACCGGTATCCACTTTCAATCACTGGAATGTACAACCCAACAACCGGCGGAACGTTTTCTTTATTAAAGGCTTTGATAATAAACGGAGCACATTTTTGTGCCCGAACCATCATGGTCCGTAAATCTTCACCCCATCCACGCGTGGCCCCATTGCCAACCCGTTTGGCAAACCCATCCAGATAGCCTTTAATCAGCAAGACCGAATCCGGCGGAAACGCATAGGGTTGATTGCCCATCATCTGGCCAATTTGTTGAGCGTGTTCTTCAATGTACTGGATCCGCTCGGCTTCGGACAGTTCTCGATATAACCGGCGGGCGGGCGCCGGAGCGTTTTTTTCAGCTTCCGCCAGCGCTTTGACGGCTTCAAGGCGTGATTGTTCGGCCTGTTTTTCAGCCTGAGACCGCAACTGCTGTTCCTGCTTCTGTTTTTCCTCGGCCTGGGCTTTGGCCTGCGTCAGTTCTCGTTTATCGGCTTCGATCCGGTTTCGGTCCACTTCGGTCCGCCGTTTCGCTTGAAAGAGGTAGATCGTCAGTGCACTCATCCCAATGAGCAAGACCAGAACAAAAACCAGTGAGGCAATCAATGGCACGGGTGATGGTGCCGCCGGGTTCGCGGTCGGATGAACGTGAGGACCTGGGGGAGAATCAGAACTTGATGGCTGATACCCCGAGGTCATCGGATTTGTGTTTGTGTTTCCCCCAGAGGCTGGACCAAGCAATAACCGGGTTTGATGCCCCAGAGTCACTATATCCTGGGCCTGAAATGGAATCCCAGTGGATGGCACCGGCAATCCATTCAGCCAGGTGCCATTGGTTGACTGATGGTCACGAACCCAAACCTGATCTCTCTCCCAATAAACAACGGCATGAATGCGCGAGAGATTTGAATCCTGAATCTGGACGTCAGCTTCGGCACCGCGCCCAATCGTCAGGCGCTCAGTCAATTCGACTTCACGGCGGCGTCCAGAAGTTTCAATTTTCAGGATCAGGTCAGTCATCATACCATTGAGGGGTCAGGGTTTAAGGTTTTCGAAAAAGATGAGGGATGAAAAAATCACCCGCTCACCTTGTCAGTCGGTCATCTGGTCAAAGCTCAGGGTTGTGGGGAAATACAATCTTTTCATTGAGTGAGCTTTTCCCTAATATTCAGCGGATCAGTTTAAAGTCATCGGGGCTTTTTCCGGCGCCAGCCGCGAAAAAGCGATAGACTCGTTCGGTTTGGGATGGTTGAAGTTGAATCCGGTCTTTCATTTTCCAAAAATTGCGCCGCTCGGTCCGGTTTGGATCTTTTTCTTCAAGCCGGCTTTTGAACTTACCGGCTTCCTGGGCAGTCATTCCATAACAGGCCAGGGCATACATAAAATCATCCGGGCTAAAGACGGCATCTCTCAGATTTTTGAGGTATTGAGCGGCAATACGGGTGTTACTTCCGCTATATCCTTCACTGGCAACCACCGTGGCAGGAATTGCCCAGATATTGTCAATCTGTCCTCCGGTTTCGAGCAGACTCAGGGCCAGAACATATCCCATAAACTTTGGAAGGCCGGAATTAGTAAATTCCACATCAATTTCACGGAGCTGTCCGTGCAATTTGGGAATCAACTCACGGCTGGTGGTTGAATGATATTTGACGACTTCAGTCAGAAATTCATCCGAAAAAACGTAGCTGGTCTGTCCCCCAACACGAGCCGCCAGGGTTTGGGCCTGGGCACGCCAGATATCAGTGCCGGTCGAGGTTGGGCTTTCCATAGACGGGGGAGGGGGTGAATTGCCTGCGGCCAAAACTGGTGTTGAGGTTGGACTCTGACTTTCCAGCGGGGGGCGTGGGGGCGACGGTGGCCCGGCGGTGTGAGGTGCTTTCAGAACCAGGAACGCAATCGTTCCGACAATGATGGCACCAGCCAGCGCACCGGCAGCATACACCAGGCTCGTTCCGCTTCCCCAGAAACCACTGACTGGCATCGTCGTGGATGACATACTCAGGGAAGGCGCCGAAACCGACGGAGTGCTGATATATGGCCCACTGACGGACGGAGTACTGATATGCGGACCTGAGATTGACGTCCCGCTGATGCTCGGACCGGTTACACTCGGCAGCGTCACGCTCGGGCCCGTGACTGACGGCATATTGACGTAGGGGGCTGAAATGGTCGGTGATCCAACTGAAATAGAGCCCCCACCGCCCCCACTGGCGACCTCAGGAACTGATTCTGGATTTGCCCAGACGACAGGCTGTTGATCCAGCGAAAAATCAATGGTAGCCACATCGGCAATCAAAATGATATCCCGATCTTTGAGAACATACTCAGTTTGAATTGGCTTTCCGTTGACGCAAGTTCCGTTGTTACTGTGCAAATCACAAACTACAAACTGGTCACCACGCTGATCAATTCTGGCGTGATAGCGCGAAACAGCCGAATCAGGGATGCAGATGGTGTTGGCCACGTCACGTCCAATAGTGGTCGTTCCGGTGACAAACTGCTCTTGCTGCGGGTGTCCTGAAATAAAAAGAGAGATGCGCGCTCGTGACATAAAAATGGGTGGTCCTGGCGGTAATACCGCTCAAGGGTCAGGGAAGTTAGAAGGGAGCAGGCTGAAAATCCCCCGTGTCGCCTTATCATTCTGTCAGTTTGTTACTTGGTCAGAGGTTTCGCTGCCGAAGTTATATCCCATAAGTGCCAGGATCCAAAAAACCAGCCGCTTGCCTTTTCAAGGAGCAGCCAGAAGGAAGCCGGGGGAAGTCACTTTGGCCGCCCCACCAGAACCCTACTCTATCCTATTCTGCCTCAGTCGAGGCGAGATCATTTCGGCCCCCTTGTCGGGACGAGAAGAAACGGAGAAGGCACTGGAACCTGAGGTGCAAAGTTATCCAGTTTCCCCTCTGGCTAGGTTCTGTTGCCATTTTGGATGTCTTCAACCGCAGCCACTGCGCCGTGAGTTGAGACCGACCTTTCAAGGCCGGGAAACTGGGGGAATCACAATTTGATCGCCTTCAATCCCGGATTTTGATTATTGCCGGCGCTCCCAGCACCGATCTCAAGTCAAGCACCGCAACGCGGTGAAGAAATGTCGGCAGAACCTAACTCATTGAGGTGAATTTTGTTGTTGACCTGGCGCTTGTGGGGCTCTCCCCTGAGCTACGAGCCTGTGGGCTCAAACCCTGGTCTTTTTGTTAACCCACCGGTGGATAGACTTTCAGATAAAGATTCCCTTTTGGGACCACTGGTATCCTGGCGGCCGATGATCGGAAGTCAACCACAGGGTGCTGGCAAGATGCCAGCGTTCCCAGGAAATATTTATCTGAAAAACTAAGTATTAGAGCTTACCAAATAATATCAATTTGCAACCCAGTCATTATATTAGAAAATAATCAAAGAGTTCAATCAAATAAACTGAGTGAACGTCTACCTATAGACGACTGAACACACCCTGATATCAGTATTTTCTGGGCTAGAAGTTAGCGACGATCCAGAGTTATTTCCTCGATGATTTGATCGTTGTCTTGCAGGCTGGTATTGATGACCCATACTGATTGCTCAGTGGACAATTTCCGCTCCTGTTCACTCAAGTCAAACCAGGTTTTTCGCTTCATGTTTTGTGGAGAACACAATCGGCGCAGGGTCAGGATGTCATCCCAGGAAAAAATGAGTTCTGGCGACTCTTGCTCATCACGGGGCTTTAATAACCGGTTCGGCATTCCTGAAATGGGTTCTCTTGAGAAAATGATCAGTATTTTTTCAGCTCCCGCTGGTTCGTCAATCATCAGTCCCACATTTGGGTTGCTGGGGTCGGAGGGAATTCTCATCCTTTGATTTTTCTCGACTTGACTCATTCCGTTATTGGTTTGCCAGTCTGGAAAAACCAGAAGTGGTGGATCCAGAGCCCGGTTATCTTTATCTTCGCTCCAGGCAAAAATGTACAAATACCCGTTTTGGTTCACTGTTAATTCTAACTGCAAGACATCACCGGTATAGAAATTGGTCCGAGAGTTAACCTCGGTCCACAATCGCGCCTCTTTTTTCTTGAGCAAAATCTGGTACTGCATCGTCAGCAGCGGCGCCACAATGGGCCTGGGGCGAGGCGGGCGTCGAATGCGGCCCTTTGGTTTTTTGGGAGGCGACTTTGGCCCCGGCACTTTGATTTTATCAACCCAGACATTTGGGCTTGGTTCTTGATCTGTATTTGACGAGTTTGATGTGGCGAGAACTGCGGCCCCATTGGTCACAGTCCATCCGAACCAGAAAACCAGGCCGCTGCAGATCAATAGATGTTTCCAGGACAGTTGCTTCATTGCACATTCTCCACCTGATCCAAATGCGTCATACTCTTTTGGAATGACATTCTCGTATGAGTAAGAAACTAAATAACTGGAAGGATTGGATTTCCCTGACCTCTGACCCAAGATGGTCTTACCGACTACTGGATTTGACCGACGTTGCACATCGAAATCCGATAGGCGAGCGGATTTCATCTACTTTTGTCACCATGGTTTTGGTTTCAGGGTTTCCACTCGCCCGAAATGTGGTTCGGGCTTGAGTGAGGTCAGAGGATAAGTCTCCACCTCGCACGGCACGCCTGCCATTTCCTGGTCCACCAGATGTGGAGCGGTACTCATCAGCGGTCCATTCGCTGGCATTCCCCGCTAAATCATAGATGGAATAGGCGCTCACATCCCCAGCCGTTTTTCCAACTGGTTTTGGAACGTCTACTTTTAACACCGCGCGGGTTGGATCGGCCACATCACCCCAGGGCCATTTTCGTTTTTTGACATCGCAGGTTTCTGCTGGTTTGCAAAATTCAGTTCCTGGGTCCCACGAAGCTGACTTCTCCCATTCCGCCTCGGTCAGCAACCGTTTCCCAGCCCAGTCGGCGTAGGCATGAGCTTCGGTCCAACTGATACCGATGACCGGCGAATCAGGATTATCGAGAAAGTACCCTAATGGGTCATATCGTTTGGTATCTTTTTCAAGCTGTCCACCTTTGTAAAAAGGATATGGACGGGCGGTCGCATCACAAAAAGCTTTGAACTGGGCATTGGTGACTTCGGTTCGGTCAATGTAAAAATCCTCCAGGATCACCCACCGGGCGGGTTTCTCATTTTCCAGTCCCTCCTGGTCTCCCATCAAAAACTCTCCGCCGGGCACCAACACCATTTCGCCTTTATTCTCAATCCGGGTTGGGATTCGGGGTTTGAGTCGAACCCAGAGCGTTTTTAACGGATCTCCGTTTTGGCCCGTGACCTGGATGGTGCATGGGTCATAGTTTGGGTGGTTGATTGAAATCAGCCGTTTTCCTGCCAGGAGTTCGACGGCGGTTTTATACCCGGTGTTGATGATCGCCACGGAACTGGCGGTCTGGTCCAGGCTGATGGTGGCACCTGGCGGTAACCCGTGCAGTTCGACCACAAACCCAACTGGTGGCCGCAAAAAATACAGCACCAGAACGACCATTCCGACGACCAGGCCGCCGCCAGCGACCCACCATACTTCCTCCCGAATCCGCCGGGATCGGCGAGCGGCAGGTGGAGCCTGGCGGAGATTCATTTGAAACGGAGTGCCTCCAGAAGGACCTCCGGGTTGAGGACCGATCCGGCCACCCGGACCAATTGGGATTGTGGCTTCATCACCTGGTGGATTCATATAAATTTCCGTAGTTGCAACGTTATTGACCCTGCCTGGGGCAAGGAGCCCAGTCAAATCCAGTGAAATTTGACGCACTTCCCGGTACCGGCGGGCAGGGTCTTTTTCAATCATCCGTCCAATGGCGCTGGCCAGAGGAGGCGGAATCAACGGGTTTACCATTTGAATTGCCGGAGCTGCGGTTGAAACATCGGTGTGCCAGGCTAACCATCGCTGGCTGAGGTTTTCAGGTTGCCCAGCATAGACGCTTGAAAAACAGGTTCGAAATACCAGGTCGCCCACGAGCGCTTCATACAGCACCATCCCGAGCGCGTAAATATCAATCTGGGGTCTGGTTGCCGTGGTACCAAGTGCCGGAGCGAGAATTTCCGGAGCCGCATATTTGGCCGTCACAAAAATCAGGTCGTCGCCCTGAACTGAACTGAACTCCTGTTCGGCAATCCCAAAATCTGAGATATAGGCCCGACCGTGATGATCCAGGAGGATATTTGACGGTTTGATATCACGATGAATGATGCCGTGCTGATGGATGGCTTCAAGGCCCGAAAGCACCTGGGCAAACACCGAAATTACTGTTTCAACTGGTAATGGCCCTCCCTGCAGTCGGTCTTTGAGCGATTCACCGGCGATAAAATCAGTCACCAGATACAGATTCCCAGCTTCTGAAAACACCTGGTGCAATTTGACCAGATTGGGGTGTGACGGGAGTTGAGCCAGAATTGCAATTTCTTGCAAAAACCGGCGTTGAATGGCGGGATCAAGCACCAGTTCTGGATGGATTGCTTTGAGGGCCACCACCTGATTGGTTTCGGGCAGACGGGCTTGATAGACCAGCCCCATTCCACCTGATCCAACCTGTGTCAGCACTTCATACCTGCCAATATACCTGCCGGTAACCACGTTTCTTCTCCTACGCGCAGATGCCGAACGTCAGACAACGAGAAACTAACTGATCCACCGATCACACGATGGTTTTAGGCAAAGACTGAAACAGCCCGTTTCGGTATGAGAACCCCAAACTTTTTGGGAAAAACAGAACTCAAAGCCAGCGGTGATCTGTGAGCGGGAGTACTATAATCAACTCATACTCGCTGGAGTTCGGCGCTTCTGAGTAAATTTTTATAGGAAACCTGCGACCATTTGACAGACCCCACACCCTATTATGCACCGGATCATTTTTTTAGTTCTGTTGGTGAATTTCCAGTTGGGAAATTGGCAGGTGCGGGGCAGAAACCTCAAAATCAATCCAATTCTGCAACACCACCAGCGGTCGCATTATAGACCAGAATGGTGCCTTTTCACATCCCGAGTTGGCGCCAGGTGAAACAACTGAAAAAATCGCACTTCAGTGCCTTGTCATAAGTTTTCTGAGATATTGAGTTTGATAAGTATTTGATCTTCTTTGTATTTTTCGTAGTTAAAATATCTGAAAATTTTCGGTAAGCTATTTAGAATCCAAATCAATCCAACTTCATCATTTTCCTCGTGGCGGGCATTTGTTCACATGAGCGTCAATCTACTTTCTCACAGGTGTAAAATTAAGGAGGGTTCCATGTGTCATCATTTTGGGTACGCTGGCCGATTTTGGAATTGTCTGGCGTGCTTTGTGATACTCAGTTTGTTCGTTCTGGTTTTTGAATTCAGACTCCCAGCCATTCCAGGTGAAGTACACAGTCAGAAAAATCGAAAACTGTCGAACCACCCTGGATCTGAGCGGGGCATTCAAGTTGCGTCGCCGGGCCGAGTTTCACCCACTGAAAAGCGATTTGCGCTGGTGATTGGAAATGGATCATATCAGATTGGAAAGTTAAAAAACCCCCCAAACGATGCTCGGGCCATGACGGTGGCCTTGAGGAATCTTGATTTTGAAGTGGCAGGCTTTACAAATTTAACCCAGGTTGAAATGAAACAGGCCATCTCCACGTTTGGGCAAAAACTGAGCCAGGGCGGGGTGGGGTTGTTTTACTTTGCCGGGCATGGGGTCTGCGTCAACGGAGAAAATTACCTTATTCCAGTTGATTCCAAGATTCTGTCTGAGGCCGATGTTGATATCTATGGGGTCAATCTCAACGCCGTGCTTCGGCAAATGGGAAATGCCAGAAATGCGCTCAATATTGTGATCCTGGATGCCTGTCAGAATAATCCATTTGCCAATCGGGGCTGGCGTGATACGGCGGTTGGCCTGGGGCCGGTTCAGGCATCGAGTGGAATGTGTATTGCTTATTCCACCTTGCCACATTCAGTTGCCAGTGATGATCCTGGTGAAAACAACAGTTTATACACCCAGGAACTGCTGAAGGCCCTGGCTGAACCAGGCCTGGAAATTGAAAAGGTCTTTAAACGTGTACTCTCAAATGTCAAAGAAAAAAGTGGTGGTAAACAAATTCCCTACACCTCACAAATCATTGAGGGAGATTTTTACTTTCGACCGCCAGCTCCCTCAGTTCCTCCTGAGAAAAATGCAGGGGGGAACCTGCCAGTGCAGGAAACTGTTTCCAGGCTGGATGAAAAAAAGATTCAGCTTGCCTCCCTGGCACTGGTCGCCAGCCAGGCAGGGACCCACATCAGTTTGAATGGTGAAGAACTCGGGGTGTCAAAGTTTGCGGGTGAAAAGTTTTACCTGAGCGACCTCACCGCCGATTCGATGACAATTACTGCCAAACAATACGGAAAAAAAGAATTTTCCAAAACCATCACGCTCCAGGCCGGGGAAACAACCGAAGTGGTTCTTGATATGCCAGATTCACTCCCTGCCAACTTTGAAAATAAGGTAGGAATAAAATTTGCCCTCATTCCACCAGGGGAATTCCAAATGGGGAGCACTGAAGCCGACATCGAACGCTTCCAAAAAGAGTTAAAACGGGTGATGGGTGGTGCGGATCGAGTCTGGTTTTCTGATGAACTCCCACAGCATACGGTGAGAATTCGCAACCCATTTTATATGGGGATTTATGAAATTACACAGTCTCAATGGGATTCGGTACTGGGATATAATCCCGGCCAACTGAAACGAAGTGACCTGCCGGTTGATCAAGTTTCCTGGTACGAATGCCAGGAGTTTATCCGCGAACTCAACCGGCGAAATGATGGGTACGAATATCGCCTCCCCACCGAAGCTGAATGGGAATATGCCTGCCGGGCAGGTACGACCGGAGACTATGCCGGAGAACTTGACCAACTGACCTGGTATGCCAATAACTCAGGTCAGACAGTGCTCGACGCCTACAAAATTCTGAAAGAACAGGAAAAGAGTTATTTTCTTCGGTTAGAGCAAAACAAATGTCAGGTTCATCCAGTAGGCAAAAAAATGCCAAACGCCTTTGGACTCTATGACATGATGGGGAATTTGTCTGAATGGTGTCAGGATGCCTATTTTCCAAACTATGTGGGTGCACCACGTGATGAAACTGTCTGGGCGCCTGATCAAGACGAACAGGATCGAGTTGTCCGGGGCGGATCCTGGCTGCTTTATGCCAATAGTTGCCGGTCGGCCAATCGCAATTACAAACCACCTTTTACCCGAAATACGGGAATTGGTCTGCGGCTGGTAGCTATCCCCAGCGTAAAGTGATACGGCCGGCTTGAAGTTGCTTCACCTGACTGGAATATCTTTGGCACATCGAAATCCCAGTCGCGGGAGAAATAGTCCTGTGGGGCAGAGAACCGGGTGGTTGCCTGGAGTTTGCCCCAGGGGTCAGCAAAACTTCCCCACGGTAGCTCCGGATGTTTTTTTCAGGCGGGCGGGCAGAACTTCCTGGGTATTGATTCCTCCGGCATTTGCATTTCCAGGGATCAAACTGTTGCCCCAGGGGTATGACCGACCGGCTGGCCCCCGAGCCGCAAATTCCCATTTGGCTTCAGTCGGAAGGCGTTTTTTCATCCAGACGGCATAACTTTGTGCCTGATCCCAGGTAACGTTAACTACCGGATGCCTGGCGGTGCCTGGGATATACTTGCCGTCAATCCATCCTGAGATTCAAATCAACCCGATTGACAAGCTGAATCGAGTTTTGTAGTGCGCCTCCACCCGCGTCAACTGGAAGATCGGTTGCCTGAAACACGTCAAAGAGTCCGCCTGGGAGTGGATTGGTCGCCGTCTTTTGCCCGAGCCGGATTGAACCCTGAGATTGCCCTGGAACCAACTGACCATACTGGCTGAAAAAACCTTTCGTTGCATCATTATAGAGCGTTGCATAATTTGCTAAACTTTTTCGATGTCTAAACCAACTCCTTGAAAAAAAGATTTGATCAACTGTGGCTTACTCCGGAGTTTCATCACTGCCAACTGCAACTGTCGGCCCAGCACTTCAAAGTTCGGACAACTGACATTGGCCAATGCCACGTGTTTAAAGTGCTGCCAGACGGCCTCATCCGGATTGAGTTCAGGCGCATAGGGTGGGAGTCGCTCCAGGTGAACCCACTGACTCGCCCCGGCTTCTAAAAAAGAGTGAACCGTTTGACCTCGATGAATTGGTGAGTTATCCCAAATCACCAACAACCTGGTCCCAACCCAATGATGAAGATGAATGAGGAATTGCACACTTTCCACCCCACGCAGTGGGAAGTTACGCACCAGAGTATAGACTTTGCCGGTAGGTGTGATTCCACTCATCATTGATAAATGGTCATGACCGACACTCACCTGCAACTGTGGTGGATGACCCTGTGGGGCATAACTTCGGACGACTCCAGGTAAGAGATAGATCGCTGCCTCATCCACACAGACGATGGTTCGACCTTCGCGAGCGGCTTTTTTTCAATTTGGGCCAGGTCTGTTCCCGCCAGCGGGTCATTTCGCTCTCATCCCGCTGACTGGCACACTGCACTGGCTGTTGGGGCGTCCACTTCAGCTTCTTGAGCCACCACGTCACTGTCGCCGGATGATACTTCACCCCAAATTCAACCTCGATCACCTCCGCCACCCGCCGGTTCGTCCAGATTTCGCCTCGAAATCCGTACGCTTCGGCACCGTGTGATACGTATTCGGGCAAAAGCCGTTGTTGCTCCTCACTCAATTTTGCCGGGCTTCCCCTGTGTGGGCGGGCCACCAACCCCTCCTCTCCGAGTTGTGCCACTCTTTTCATCCAGTGACTGATCGCTCCGTTGGTCACTCCCAGACTCTGGCTCATTTCCTGATAGCCATACCCTTGCTCTTTGAGTTGGAGCGCCTGCCTCCGTCGCCATTCTTTCATTTCGGTTGTACTGTTTCTTTTTTTCATACCCCTCATTCTAACCAGATTGTGAGGTTTAGCAAATTATGCAACGACCTATAAAAGAAGGAGCGCGTGCAAATTGTGAGTTCGATTGATACAGAGTTGCCCAGGTAATGCCATTTGCGGGTCGGGGTATCGGGGATAAGCATAAGCGCCAGTCAGGCTCGCAGGGTCGTTGGGGTATTGCCGTGGTGCGAAGCCCAGGGTTCCGGCCGGATGGGATCCAGGCTCGAGACGAACATCTTTCAATACCAACGGAAAGGACACAAGGCTCTTATCCAGGCGCTGATGCCGGGATGAGGTCAGGTTTTTTCTTTTTTCGTTCGACCGGTTTTGATTTTCCCAAGCTGGGCGGCTGTTTGTTTTGCTTTTTCCCGAAGGTTCGTTTCAGAAATGGTTTCCACTTTTGACCAGGTCAGATTACCTGACTGGTCAAATAGCTGAATCAGGAAGGTCGTGTCAGCCCCACTCAGCGTTGTTTCTCGCTCAAGTTTGAAAGCAGCTCCAGTTGGACGAGATGTCACTTTCCAGTCTCCGGCCTGAGCCAGTTCTTCTCTGACCGCTTGCCAGTACTGTTGCTCAAGCTCTGAATCACCTTTTGGAAGCATCATTTGAGGGTGACTCGGCGGATTGAGGCGTGGCGGTGGCTGATAGGCTTTTTGCTCTGGCTCAGGTTTGGGGAGACTCGGTACCTCGACCGGAGATGGAGGCGGGGCAGGAGCGGGAGGTGGGTCAGATTTTTTACCAATCGGCGGTTGGGGTTGGGGTCGGAGATACAGAAAAACGCCCAGGAGCACCCCCACCAAAATGAGAAAACTGGTTGCCCATGCCAGGTTTGAAAATCTCCGCTCGTCAGCCCCCCCCACCAGGAATGGCACAACCCGCGATTGGTGGTAGATGACTTCAATTTCCAGTTTTTCAGTGTCTTCAGGATGGTTGTAAATTCGAAAAGTGATCGTTTGACCACCTTCAAGCTGGACTTTGCGAACCGTACTCCCAAAAGTTCGAAACCACCAGTCCACTTCAAATTCAGGAAGGTCAGCCAGTAATGTGGTCAGTAGCAACTCGCCTTCGGCATCAATGCCCGTTACTTCAATCAAGCAATCTTCTCGGGTAATGACCAGCCGGGCCAGCGATGATTGCTTCAACTCGATGCGGTGACGGCCCGTTCCGACCCAAACCTGATCGCCCTGAAAGTGCTGGCGACGCAAACGCTCGTGGTCGAGTCGAGTCCGCAAGGACGTCACATTTGGCGGGGCCGGGAGAAATCGCCATCGCCAGTTGGGTTCAGTCGGCATACTCAGGCCTCGGCTGGAATTTCCAGAATTTGAGAAAAAATGGGGCAGCGCCAGTCTGGTCTTCGGTGGTGCATCCAATATCTCAGAAGTTAATTGTTCAAAGGACTCGGGGTGCAATACTGCAAAATTGAATGCCAGGGCCGGTTGCTGATATTGCTCGGCCCACTGACCGATTCGTTCACCAACCAGAGTTTCTTCTTTTGCTCGCAGATCCGTCAATGGTGATAAGTCAAAACCCCAGGGAGAAAAAATTTCAAGACATCTTGAAACGTAGGTTGTAATTTCCTCAGTCAAGGTGGGGACAGTGGATTCGTGCGAATTGACCTGGCCGACAAAAAAGCGCTCGCCACTTTTTCCAGTTACAACTTCCAGGGCAAACCGTTTTTGCAACCCTTCCATAATTGTTTTTCGAGTGTGACTGTAGGCTTTTCGAAGATTATCTTCATCTTTTGCCTGGGGACTGGGATTCAGTTCTCGCTGATATCGCTCTTGTTGGGGCATAAATTCTTCCGCCAGGCTCATAATTTCACTGTTGGAGTAAAAATACGCCAGCCGGGGAATCCCCTGCAGGACCCAATCCAGTTTCTGGTACTGACTGGTCAAGCCCACCAGTTTCTTTAAGTAACGACCTACCCAGTCGTGCCAGTTGACGCCCTGACGGTGTTGATGAAAGAGGTGGAGTGCTTTTTGTAGTCTCGGTGAAAGCTGGTGACCAGATAGAATGCCTTCACCGAAAAGCGCGTTGGGTTCATCGGGCAGGCCAAGTTGCTCCTGATACTGTTCGCACTTTTCGAGGTATTCGAAAATGTAAGCCTGAAGCCCTTGGACATCAGTCAAAGAGACTTTGGTGCCACCGCGCTGGCCCCACCGATTTCCAGAAGTGCTGTAGCCGTTCACGGCGTGGAACAGGATGAGTTCCGCCAGATCAGCCTCGGGAAAAATCACATAAATCAGGCCCTGGCCCCGGTTCATCCAATCATCAAAGACTGCATCCTGGATTTTCACTTTCTTTGAATTAGCAACCAGCGAGTATAGTGCATCTAAAACTGCGGCAGAAACAGAACTTAAATAACGTCGCATAATGAAATGGCTCCATCAACCTGATTGACACAGGTGAGGTTGGTGACAATTTTCCCGGCAATAACCGGGTTGGGAGACCTTCCTGGCACTGGTACGGCACGTAGCCTGAAGGACTTGCCCGCCACCCAATGATTTCGATAGAGTTTTTTCTGGTTTTAAACCTGGAATGAAGTTTTTTTAGAGAAAGGGCTAACACTTTGACTTCATTGCATCCTGGAGTATTTCCCTTTGAAGATCAAGGAATTTTTTGATCTGCCCATGAGTCGATACCCTTTCCGCCTCGTCCACCATTGTTATGAAAAAAATAAATTAACCTCCTCTCAATCGCATCAATCAATTGAGAGTAAAACTTGTCTGCCTCCTTCCAGTTGAGGCATCTTACTGTATTTATCCAGATTTCAGATCGTGTTTTTCATCCTCATTTACTGGTAAAACCAACGAGCTTTAGAAAATTTTATCAGAGTATACTGCAGGTATATCGCCCACACGCTCTCAGATCCAGTATATACCAGGATACCACTAACTATCTTTTTTTCAGGGGTTAAATCGAATCTTAGTCTGTGAACAGAGGGGCTGGATTTGGTTGACCCACCCGTTCCCCAATAGCTTCACCACCGGGAACCTGACTGAAATTCGAGAGTTCCCACAGAGAGCTTGAGGTCAGATGCATTCAAATTGCCCTCTGGCCCTGGGTGAGCAGTCGGCTGTGAACTGCACGCAATAGAACTAGACCCAAACCTGGCGCCGTGCCACTGGTTTTATTCTCAACAACCAATTGAATATGCTCCCCAAAAACTCATGTCAATGCTATGCTCAATGGAGTTATCAAATTTACTTAATGCTTTACGAGACGGAGACTCCACTGGGTATAACACCTTAATCGCGCTGCTCTATAACCAGTTGCGGGCCCTGGCGTACCGGGCAACTCCTTTGGACCAGGTCCATAAGATGGAGCCAACCCAGATGGCCTGGCAGGTTTGCACCAGGTTCATTGATGAGGCACGCCTTTCAGAATCAGATCGAAAGGACCTGTACCTCATCGCGGCCAGGGCACTCCGGCAGCTTCTGCTGGAGCAATGCCAGCACCACGAGTATCAGGGTGATGGTCGGTTGGTTGGACTGGAAGCGGATCTTGAGCCACCTGCGGCTCAGGGCCTGGATTTGGTTCTTCTGGATCAGGCCCTCAGCCGGCTCGAAACTCTGGATGCGCACAAAGCCAAAGTTGTAGAACTGAGACTCTTCACTGGATTGTCAACTCAAGACATCGGTCGGCTTCTGGGGCTTTCCAAAGAAAGCATCGACCGAGAATGGAATGTGGCGAAAGCCTGGATTATCAAGGAATTGAAAGGGGCCAGTGCATGACGATGTTGAGCCGTTCGCAGCAGGCAATGGCCATTTTTCAACAGGCCCTGGAGTATCCACCAGCCGACCAGGCCCGTTTTGTTGAGCGGGCTTGCCAGGGTCAACCATCCCTGCTCATTGAAGTCCAGCAACTAGTGCAAAGCCATCGCGAAACCGCCGGATTTTCACAGGCCGTTGAGAAGCACATCGGCGGGATTGCGGAAATTGTACTCGAAGCCGGTGCCCGTGAAGCATTGAAACTTATTGGTCAAAAACTCAATGGACGCTATCTGATTGAACGTGTGCTGGGCAGTGGCGGCATGGGGCGAGTGTATCAGGCCCGTGATCAACAGGTTCACCAGCGCCCGGTGGTGGTCAAAGTTCTGCTTGAGACTTCCGCCCAAAATGAATGGGTGGTGCGTAAATTTCTCCATGAAAGCGAGGCGCTGGCCCGGATTGACCACCCAAATGTCGTCAAGGTTTTAGATCGAGGTGAATTTGACCATCAACCGTTTCTGGTCATGGAATTTATCAAAGGCGAGCCGCTCACGGCCCGATTGAAAACTGGCCCGTTGCCGCTTGCTGAAGTGGCAGCTATCGTTTACCAAATTTGCCAGGCGCTGAGTGCCGCCCATACGGAAGGCATTGTCCACCGCGACCTCAAACCTGATAACATAATGATCTGGCAAGGCGCCGATGGCTCGCGCGCCATCAAGCTGATTGATTTTGGCGTGGCCCGAATTGTTGAACCCCAATCGGCTGAAAAAACCGTCGTTTCCGTTCCCGTTGGAACGCTGCCCTATATGGCGGCTGAAGTCATCAATGGTGAGGACGCAACCCTGGCAAGCGATATTTATTCGCTGGGTGTCATTGTGTATGAAATGGTGACCGGGGCGCGTCCATTCCAGGTTGACTGTACCAATCAGTTTGCGTCGCTGGTGCAATACTGGGACCTTCAGCGCTCAAGAAGCTTTCTCTCCCCACGGGCGCTCCGGCCAGAGTTGCCTGAAGCAGGACAACGGGTCATTGAAAAGGCACTGGCCTTTCATCCCCAGGACCGGTTTGCCTCTGTCGCCCAGTTTGAGCAGGAACTGCTCCAGACCTTGTCCGGCTCGCCTGGATATCGAGTAAATTCGGTTCCAGCTTCCCCATCACATTCGTTTCATCTGGCTGAAACGCTGGTTTCAACCACACCTGACCTGCCAAAGTCGGTTTCAGGGTATCCACCTGCAATCCCCGCTGAAACCTTACCCGGTGTCGGGTTTCCACCAAACAGCCTGTCACCCCATCTGTCGTCAGCCATGCCTGGGCCACAACCAGGTCTTCCAACTCTGCCCAGTCAAGCGCCATCGGTTTTTTCACCTTCAAGACCGCTGGATGCGACAATAGCCGCTCCGCATCCACCTCTGGCTCAACCAGTCGTCCAATCAGCCGACAGTTTTCCACCGCTCCAGGCTGTCCAAACCAGCCGAACCAGAATTCCTGTCATGTGGGTCATCCCGGCTCTGGTGGTCGTTGCGGCCCTGGTTGGGTTTATCGCTCTCCTGGTGATCAATCAGGTTGAAGACCGGAACCCTGTCCCGGCAGCCCAACCATCCAAGCCCGTTCTACCGGTACCCGCACTTGAAGGCAATTTGTCGCTCAAACACAAGATTTCCCAACAAACTGATTCATTCCGGCTGGAAACGCCTGAGAAAACGATCCTCTGTGAAACCGGGGATGAGCTTCGATTGTCAATCAAAGTCCTCAAAACCGGGTATGTCTACATTTTGAATGAAAGCCCCAGTTTGAATGCCCAGATTTTGCCCAATTTCGTTATTTTGTTTCCCTCCAAATTTGACAACCAGGGGTCATCCCGCTTTGAAACTGGCCACGAGATTCACCTTCCGCCCTCGACCAGTACCCGAGGGCTTGTCTTGGGGAATGACAAAGGCACGGAAAAACTCTGGCTGGTCTGGTCACTTGAAAGTGTGGCCGAACTCGAAGCGGTCAAAACCCTGGCCAATCCAAGAGATCAGGGCATTGTCCGCAAAAAAGAACAGATCGAAGCCGTCACCAAAGCCCTCGCTCGCCAGCAGGGGCAAACCACAGTTCATTGCCTCAAACTCGAGCACCAGTGAATGAAGAATGAAGAATGAAGAATGAAGAATGACCTGAATTTCGCCCAAAATAGCAATGCCTTGCCAAAAGACCACCGCCCATCTGTTCAGGGCACAACTCGCAACCAGGAATCTCCCAGGTCAGGAATGGGAACACAACTTCACCGAACGTGACTTCTAGTCTGTCCTTTATGTCCTTTATGTCCTTTGGTTCTGGCTCAATCGCCCACATCAGAGACCGCAACTGAGGAAAATGTCGGTATTTTGGGCAAAATCTGAGAAATGAAGATAGACACCGGTGACGGTTCAAAGCTTGAGGAAACACCCATGAAAAGCCCAATCTCTCCTTTTTACTGGTCAAAAAGAAATAGACCTGGCGTTGACTCCAAAAAAACATCATTGAAGTACCCATGGTTTTTTACGGTTTTGATATTGGCTCTGGTAGGAATTCAAATGTGTTTTCCAACATGTTTGCAGGCACGGGGGAGATTTGGTCTTCAAGAACGGTTTTCTTCAACTGAGAAAGAACCAAAGGTTGAGTTGGTGGTTCAAAATTCGAACGAGGTATTTGTTTATTGGCCGCGTCGTAGTCAAATATCACAAGATGGCAAGTTTATTATAACTACAGATGGAACCGGAATAATTATCTGGACAAGCTCTGGGAAAAAAATTCGCCGGATTTCCTTGACCCAATTCGGAGAATTTACTTCTGCAAAATTTTCACCTGATACAACTCAAGTTCTTTCAGGAACTGAGGGTTCCGTTGTGCTCCTATGGGATACTCACACTGGCAAAGAAATCAGAAGGTACCAGGGTCACACAGAAGCAATAACAGATGTTTCTTTTTCCCCAAATGGACAGATTCTTGCAACCGCAAGTATTGATTGTACTGTGAGATTTTGGGATAGAGAAACTGGAAAACAAATCAATCAGTTAAACCATGCTACACCAGTGCAGTGCGTTAGATTTTCCCCAAATGGACAATTGGTTGCAACAAGTGGATTCAAAACCGCCAGCAATATGGTTGATTTTGACCCGTTCGAGGATACAGCCGTACATCTTTGGGATGCACACACTGGTAAAGAAATCCGTAAGTTAAAAGGTCACTCTAGCTACATCAATGAAATTGCCTTCTCTCCAGATGGTAAAATGATAGCATCAGGAGGCCAGGATTATACTGCGCGTATTTGGAACCCCCAGAATGGCAAAGAATTACAGAGGTTTGTGCTCACAAAAGCTGATTTTGTAGAGATTGAGAAAGAAAACACACGAGTTTTTTCAAAAGATTCTCTTGAAAAAGCCAGACAGTTGAATAAGGGAACTGGAATTTTATCTGTTGCTTTTTCTCCAAATAGTCAGTTTTTGGTTACAGGGAGCGGGCAATTAAACCTTGGTTACAAACATGACACGGCAACTCGAGTTTGGGAGATCAGATCTGGAAATCAAATCCATAAGTTTAATCAAGGTAGCCCAGTCACTTCTGTCAGTTTTTCATCTGAAAGTAGGTACGTTATCGCAACAGAATCATCTCCCTATTTTCTCTCGCCAACGATTATTTGGGACACTTATACAGAAAGAGAGCATGCCAAATTATTAGGTTATTCTTCCCCAGTGCTTGGGGTAAAATTTTCTCAGGATGGAAAATATATTATTACTGAGTCTTTAATTAGCCCTTCAGGTCTTATTGGTACTCCTCAATCTTCTGAGACTCAAAGGATTGAATTTTGGGATATCACCACTGGTAATCAACTATATCGAATTGTTGGAGACCAAAACCATAGCATCGTTGATATCTCAAACGACGCTAAACTTTTTGCTACGGTGGAGCTTGATAGAGTACAAAAAAAGAAGAACTCTGTTACTAAAATTTGCGAAATTTGGGCAAACACCATAAGGGAAGTTTTTCAGCTAGACCAAAACCTGAGGCAATGTATGTTTTCTCCTGATGGGAGATTCCTTTATTGTCTAAGTAGGGGTGACGAACTATCCATATGGGATTTAAAGAAATCCATCTTAAAAAGCAAGCTAAACAACGTTTCTGGAATGATGGGTTTTATCTCTCCAGATAATCAATTTCTTTGCGTAGTTGACGGTTCTAAAGCTTTTATCTGGGATTTGACTAATAAAGAAGTGATGAGAGAGCTAAGAGAAGAAGATGGGTATTTTGAGGAAATTCAAATCTCAAAGAATAATCAATACGTGATTACTTCAAACACTGAAACAAACTTCGAATTGAATTCAAAAAAACTAAAAGAAAATAGGATTCGAATTTGGGATTTTGTGACAGGGAAACAAATTTTTTGTATTACAGGCGACACCAAAGATCAGTTTTCAGGTTTTTCATCTATCGACCTTTCTCCAAATGGGAAATTCTTGCTTGCTTCAAGAGGCTTTTCTGATGGTGGAGTTGGTCTTTGGACTTTACCATCGGGTAACCTACTTAACCGATTCAACGTAACGAGTGACAATTCCTATATTTATTCAAGTAAATTCTCACCAGATGGTAAGTTTGCATTAGTTGGTAGTAATCGAGGTCTAACAAGCGTTTGGAGTATTGACACCGGCCAGGAACTCTGCCGCCTGATCTCGTTCTTTGACGGCACCTGGGTGGTGACGACGCCGGATGGTCGCTTTGATACCAATAATCTGGAAACGATTCGTGGGTTGTATTGGGTCATTTCCGATGATCCGATGAACCCGCTCCCGGTGGATACCTTTGCCCGCGAATACTATGAACCGCGGTTGCTCCCCAGGGTGCTGGCAGGCGAAGTGCTGCCGCCGATTCCTTCCGTTGCCTCGCTCAATCGTGCCGTGCCAAAAGTTTCAATCAGTGAGATTCGCCGTACCGCCGCCGGGTCAGACAAAGTTTCGGTTACGGTTGAAGTTGCAAACGGGATGCTGGACGTAACTCGAAACGGCACCGTCGTTCGAATGGAGTCAGGCGCGCAGGATGTCCGGCTCTTTCGGGATGGGCAACTGGTTGGGTACCAGGATGGAAAGGTCACCTTTGAACCATCTGCCGGCACGGCAAAAATTACTTTTTCCAACATTGACCTTCCCCGGCGGGCAGATCAGTCGCAAGTCGAGTTTGCGGCCTATGCCTTTAATCAAGATCACGTCAAATCTGAAACCGTTCGCAGTTGGATTGCCATCCCCAGTGAATTGAAACCTCGCTCCAGACGGGCATATCTCATCAGTTTAGGGGTTAATACCAATTCCCAGCCCAAACTTGAACTCCGGTATGCCGCCAATGATGCCCGCCGATTTCAAGCGGCAGTTGGCGAACAGTTATTGGCAAGCGGAGAATTTGAAGACGTGGTTCGCATTCCGTTACTTTCCGAACGTGCTTCAAACGCAATGTCAGAGACCGATCAGGCGGTGAAAGCCAACCTCAAAGCAGTTTTGGACCTGCTGGCCGGAAAATCAGTTTCCTCAGACCTGGTTCAGTCCATACCGGGTGCCACTCAGATCCGTCAGGCTCATCCTGAAGACCTGGTCATGATTACTTTTTCCGGGCACGGTGTTGCCAATGATCAGGGTATTTTTTACTTCGTGCCGTCAGATACAGGCACCGAACCTCTTCTTTCTGAAGGGTTTCTCAAACGATGTATTTCAAGCGATGAACTCTCCGCCTGGTTGCGGAACGTAGATGCCGGCGACCTGACGCTGATTGTGGATGCCTGCCAGTCAGCGGCGCTGGTTGATTCAAACGGGTTTAAACCCGGACCAATCGGCAGCCGTGGTTTGGGACAGCTTTCCTATGACAAAGGGATGCGAATTTTGGCAGCGACGCAGTCAGATAATGTCGCCCTTGAAAGTCAAAGCATTCAGCAAGGTCTGCTTTCCTATGCACTGACTCAAGAAGGACTCACCGAACGAAAAGCTGATTTCAACCCCCAGGACCGGGTCATCTCACTCACTGAGTGGTTGATGTACGGGGCCGAGCGTGTCCCTGGCCTGCACCAGGCCATGCTCGACCGGCGGTTGCCCGAAGGCACGCGCCTGTTGCGCTATCGGGCGGCTGAACCTGACCTCAAACTTCAACAACCACAGTTTTTTGATTTTTCACGCAAAACTCGCGACTTGATACTGGTTCGAAAATGAAACGCCTGACCTGAAACGCTCAGGGGTTTCCCGCTCGACCACCAGACCACCCTCCACCCACCAGGTTGCCGTCATTGTGCACTGTCAAATGACTGAACGGGTGACCGTAATCTGGTTTTCCGCCAAAGGATACCTGTCATGCCTGCTTCTGTGTGTGCTCCTCAAAAATGGCGGCGAAGCCTGTTCGTCACCTGTGCCATCTCGATGATACTTTTGTTACCGGCTCTTTTTCCTTTCGCTCAGGAATCACAACCTGGGTCGAGATCAATTTCACGGATTTATTCGGAATTTGAAGCCAACCGACCCGAGAAAAAGATACCGGTGAAACGCCCGTCGCTCCCGCGTCCCCCAAAAATCACCAGCCCTCAGGTACCAAATTCGGTTGGGATTACCCTCTGGCGAATCCTGGAAAGCGGAAGCCGAAAGATTGAACGTGCCGACGCGGCGGGCAGCGGTCAATTACTGAAAGCTGAACGTCTGTCAGCCCTCTCGCGGCTTACACCTGGAGAAAAGGTCCGGTTGACAATTGAAGTTCCCCGCGAAGGATACCTCTACATTGTCAGTCGCGAGGAATATGCCGATGGAACCATTGGAGACCCGTACCTGATTTTTCCAAGTAAACAAATCCTTGGAGGCGATAACCATGTCGCTCCCGGACAACTGACCGGGATTCCGGCAATTACCGACAACCCTCCTTTTTTTGAATTGGAGCGCAGCCAACCAACTCATATTGCGGAGTTGATTAGTTTTCTGATTTTGCCGGAACCGATCCCAAACCTGGTGGTCACCCGCGACCCAATCGAACTTGACCAAAAATTGTTTACTGGCTGGCAACGCTGGGAAGCACCAGTTCAAAAACTGGAACTCCCCGCCACCGGGAACCAACTCTACACCGAAGCCGAACAGGCCGCCGAATCAAAAGTGGTTTCCCGCCGGTTGCGCCATGGCGACCCCTTGCCTCAAAACCTGTTACTCACTGATTCAAAAAGTGAATCGGTGATGGTGACGATCCCACTGAAATTCAGAAACTCAAAATAACAAACTCACCATTCGCGCAATAAAACTCTAGTTTATCAAAACAGGATTTCTATTGCGCGAATGATGAGAACAAGATCTCATCCAGCACTTAAAACTCATGGAGACAAAACTATGACCTGGTCTTATTTTCTTCCTAACTACTTAATAATAAGCCGATTGACTTCATTTATCCGGTGGGTTCGTCCTGCTGGCTATTTCATTGTATTGCTCCTGATTACCTCATCAGTTGTAGTCGCCCAACCCGAATCAAATTTCAGCCTTGATGAAATAAACTCAAACCGGCAATCAAGTTGTCAGGCAATCCCGATTCAAAATGGCCAAATCGTCAATGGAGAGTTGAAACCCGGGGACTGTACTTCAGTACTGAGGGGAAATAGTTTTTTTGCTGACCGCTATACATTTAGTGGAACCGCAGGTCAACGGGTTGACATTCTGGTTACAGAATCGAGTGAATCAATTGAAGTGGGCCTGCTCAGTTCCTCTTTAAATCCGTTGGTCAGAGATGCATTTGATCCCTGGATTTCAACAACTCTTTCCACATCAGGTACCTTTACGATTGAAGTTACAACTGTTTTTACAGGTCGCACAAGTCCGTATTCATTCAGATTAAATACTGAATGTAAGTCAACCTCGCTAATGAATGGCCAAATTGTCGCTGGTGTATTGGACTCAACTGACTGTATGTCACTCAATGAAAATGAGCATTTGGCAGATTTCTATTCATTTTCAGGAATGAGTGGGCAGAGAGTCGATATCCTCATCACCGAATCGAATTTTTCCACCAAGGTATCCCTCTTGAGTCCCACAGGCAATCCGTTGGTGGAAGATTCTTTTGATCCCTGGATTTCTTTTGTTTTACCTACAACAGGTACTTACACTATCGAAGTCACATCCGTAGTTTCAAGACAACCTGGGTCATTTTCACTTCGATTCAATATTGAATGTTTGCCTTCCCAAATCTCACGTGGTCAGATCATCAATGGTGTTTTATCAGTTCAAGATTGTATGTCGTTGGAGGAGGATGAACATTTTGCTGACCGATACACTTTTGCTGGTTCAGCCGGACAAAAGGTAGAACTTACCCTCGCTGAATCCAATTTTTCAGGCACACTGATTTTGTTTAGTCCAACCGGAAACCCACTTGTTCGTGACAGCTTTGATCCGGTTATATCAACAACTTTGACCACAACAGGTACCTTTTCTATTGAAGTCACTACTCTTAGTAGTCGAGTGACTGGTACCTACAGTCTTTTATTTCGCGGTGACCCTGATTTCTCTATTTCCCTCAGTTCACCCCAAATCTCTACCTCTCGGGGAGGAAAAGGCACGATCACGGTCAACATCGTTCGAACAGGTGGGTTTACAGGCAACATTGTTGTTTCCCCGCCAATTACCAAACCACTGAAAATCAAGTTAACCCCGTCCACTCCGCAGCCCGCGCCCCAAACCAGTGTTTCGTTCTCGTTTAAGGTGAAAAATACAGCTCCGTCAGGCACGCAACAACTGGTCTTTAGTGCGTCGGATGGGAGCGGAAAAATACGAACCGCCACACTGAACTTTACCATTCAGTAGCCTCCTGTTTTTCAAAACCCGGTCTTCAAAAAATCTGAGGCTCTTTGGTATTTCCCGTGGAAATCAACATCAGTTCGAAAACAGGGATTGATTCTAAAGGGTTTACAAATTCGGGGTTTAGTCAAAATGCCAATTTTCACGGCAAGTACCAGAGAGCCAAATCTGAACTACCTTCCGGTGTCAACTTCACCTGAATTCAGTAAAGCGAAGAGAGGGCTAAATAATTGATTTTCCAAATATTTAACTCTCTTCATTTCTTATTTGTGCTGCCTTGACCAGGAGAAATAAAATGCGAACCCCCAGATATTCCACTCTTGTCAGTCTGGTTGTGGGAAGTATCTTACTGATTGGCGCCCCAACCTCTACCTTTACCTTAATCGGATATGCCGCTCAAAAAGATAAAAAGGACAAAGAAGCCGAAAAAGCCGAAAAAGCCGAGCGCAACTTTGCCAAACTCAAACAACGTTGTGACGACATGTACAATAAGGACGAGGGTTTTAAACAGGAAGTTGACGAAGCTTATCAGCAGCTTCAGCGGAAACACAGTCAGGAAGCCTTTAAAATCAACACCTTTGATGTGTATTCCGAGCAATCGCCCTGGACTGGCGATCTGGAAAATATGCCCCCGTTGATCTATGACAACCCGCTGGTTCAAGATTACGTCAATCGACTGGGACAATCGTTGGTTCCGCCTGGTTCTCCTTTTGTCTATGGGTTCAAGGTTATTCTCAATCCAATACCTGAAGCCCGAACTCTTTCAACTGGAACGGTTTATATTTCGACTGGGCTCCTTGCCTTTGTCGATAACGAAGCCCAACTGGCCTATGCCTTGTCCCATGAAATTGCTCATATTGAAAAAGAACATTGGAAACAGGATGTGCTCATTTATGAGGGACAGGAACAAATCAATGAAAACCAGCAGAAAAAACAAGAACGAATTGGATTGCTGGGCCGGCTGGCAGCCCCATTTATTCCAGGCGTGAATTCAGGGTTTGCCGCCGGGTTTGCCGTGATTTCGACTTTTCCAACGGTTTTGAAGCTGCTCATTCCAACTTCAACGGTTGCCTGGGATAAATTTCAGGAAGATGATGCGGATAAGCTCGCTATGGAGTATATGATCCGCCGAAATTACGATCCCCGGGAAGTCCCCAAGTTTTTTGCCCGGTTAAAACGTGGGACTCAAAATGACCGCCGCTCAAAATTAGGGTTTCTGGCCAACGTCGCACGACTGGCCGAACGCTCTGCTCAAATTGACCAGTTCATTGGTTCTTCGAGCCTGCTCAACAGTTCATTGGTGGCGGGAACAATTACCTTGTCCCAGGTCGCCAATAAACCTACCCCTACCTATAACTCTGTCAAAGGGTTAAGCCCAGAACGCAATGCAGCTGGACGTGAAGCTGCCGCCAACGATGCCTTGAGTGGAAGGTTGTCACCAGAACTCAAAGCCCGGCTCGAAAGTGGTGAGTTGATCGGAAGCGGGCCAGAGTTTATTGCCGTCATGGCTGAATTAAAGCGGGATAATGGGTATCGGGCACTTCAGTTTGATATGTTCCAGGTGGCACGCGATAGCCTGCGTGAATCCCTTGAAATCCGATCCAACGATCCCTTGACCCATTACTATTATGGGCTGGTACTCAAACAAATTGGTCGGACTGAGTCAGAAAAACTGGCTGCGTTGCAGGAGTTTAGCACGGCGGTTGACCTTGACCAGCGGCAGGTGCTCCCTGAGGCCCGGCTTCAGCGGGCACTGGCTCGGATGGCAACTCAAAATGAAGCCAGCAGTCAGGAAATTGTGGCTGACTTAAAAACCTATGTTGATCTTTATCAGCGGGACAATGCAGGGCGGCTCCCAAAAAACATGGACATCATCTATGGATATTTGCAGGAAGTTGGCGAATTGAACTGGTCGGCGCCACCTGTGAGCAATATTTCCACCAGAAACATCGAACCCATTACAGCGGTACAGCCCACCCCGCCTCCCGCAACCTCTGCCGCCAGGCCAGTTGAACCGGCACCGGAACCGGTGGGTAGTCGAAAGGGCACCAAACGGAAAACCCCGTAATGCTCGTGAGTCCTTCCACCGATTGGCGAGTACCTGGATCTGGTCCCACATAAACATCTTGCACCTGGAATAAGGAGGCCGCCATGCAAATGCGCCTGAGTTTTGTTCTATGTTGCCTGCTGGCCAGTGCTGGCTTTACGTTGGCCGGGGCTACAGTTGATGAACCAGTTTCACCTCGTGAGCCATTTGTGCTTGAATTGCCGGATTTGAATCTCGGGGCTATCACTGAACCTACCGCCATCATTGCATCGGCGGAAGTGCATAAAATCAGGTTCCGGATCAAAGAACCCTTTGCCAGTTCAATCGAATACAACAAGATTTACACCTCGGTCAACGGGGAAGCCGCCGGACCGATCCAGATGGTTGGATCCGCCGCCAATGGGAAGGTGGTGACCTGTGATTTGGATCGTCTGGCCCGATTCAAATTAAAGTCAGGAAAAAATGTGGTGGAGGTAAAAGCCATCAACCGCCAGAACCAGACTTTTTATGCCTCATATGTCCTGATCAGAAGTTCAGCCGTATCCTCATTTTTGGGACGACCTGAAGCAACCATTGTCAATCAACCGGTTTCCTCAGGTTCTGATCAAGCGCCTCCAGGTATTTTTATTCAATCCCCAAAAGGTCCCGTGATGGTGGCGCAGCTTCCAGCCACTATCCAGATCAGAGGATCGGTCACTGATAATTCTGACAAAGTGGCTCGCCTCACAATCAACCAAAAACCAGTGCCCCTCGAAACCTCAGACGGAAGAAAATTAGTTCACCCAACCCCGCTGGGAGCAGCACGAAGCTTCTTTTTTTCAACGACAGTCCAGGTCGAAGCCACCTCACCAGTGGTGGTTATTCAAGCCATTGATGGATCTGGAAATGAAGCAACGCTCACGCTCCCAGTCCTCCTCCAACCTGAAAAACCTGCCGCTCCAGAGATCTTTGCCGGCCAAAAATATGCCCTCTGTATTGGCATTTCAAAGTACCGAAACTCAGCCAGCGGAATTCCAAACCTCCAGTTTGCGCACAGTGATGCACGAGCCCTTCGGGATTTTTTAATGTCAGCCCAGGGAGGCGGTTTTCGGCGTGAAAACATTGTTTTGTTAGAAGATAGTCAGGCGACGTTAGCCAATGTCAGGGAAGCTTTGAAACGACTGGCCCTGCAGGCTGGCCCCACTGACCTGGTTTTTTTGTTTCTGGCCGGTCATGGTAGCCCTGATCCCAAAGCCCGATTTAACCTTTATTACATCATGCATGATTCACATATTGAGGATCTGGCTCATACGGCTCTGCCCATGGTTGAAGTCCAGGACTTGCTCAATAAACAGGTAACCGCGAAACGAGTGATTGCGATCATTGATACCTGTCATAGTTCAGGAATGTATGTTGCCGTTGGGTCACGGTCACTGGAAAATAATCTGGTGAACCTCTATGCCACCAAACTTTTTGCTGGAACTGGTCGGGCCGTGTTGACTTCATCAGATGTGAATGAGGAATCAAAAGAATCCACGGCCTGGGGCAACGGACACGGTGTGTTTACCTGGGCACTGCTTGATGGACTCCAGGGGGCTGCCGATGCCGATCATAACCGGCTGATCACGACGAATGAACTGTTTGTCTACACCCGCGCCGTTGTTCAAAATGAAACCGGCTATAGCCAGAATCCGCGGGCCTTTGAAGGAAATAATGGGGAGTTGGTACTGTCGTTTATCAAATAATACCATTTTGGGCTGAGGGTATCGGGCGAAGGGCTGAGGGAAATACATTCATATCAGCAACTTAGCGTTTCAAAAATGTGAGTGGTGGTGCGTCCAAAGCGACGCTGATCACCGGCTAACCTTGCTCCATCCTTTCAGAATGAGAACCAAAAGCTACACGTGAAAGGGTTCTTCAGCCCCAAGCCCTCAGCCCGCTTTTCTTCAGCCCGACCTTATCGGTATTCACCTTGTAACTGAAAGGCCGCCCAGTGAAAGGGAAGTCGCCATTTGGGGTTTTTGTCCGTGAGCATTTCAATTTGTGCCTTTTGTAACGCCTGGGCTGGGGGAAGAGGATTGGTTTTGGAAAGCAGGTGGTGGTAAAAGCGCTTCATGAGTTCGGCGGTACTGGAATCTGAAACACTCCAGAGCGAAGCAATGACTCGTGGTGAACCGGCATACATAAAGGCTCGCGTTAACCCAATCACGCCTTCACCTTTGAGTTCCTTGCCAAGCCCCGATTCACAGGCACTCAAAACGACCAGATCGGCATTGAGTTTGAGGTTATAGATTTCCTGCGACAGGAAATATCCCGGTTGTTTTTGAGCCTGTTCGTCCACCAGGGACAGCACCAGTCCCGAAAATTCAGGCCGGGTGCTGTCAAACCGGCCATGCGTGGCAAAATGGACAATCCGAAATGGCGAAAGATCAGTTTGGGTGAGGAATTTCTTAGATGCCGCAAAGCCCTCGACCACCCGGCAGCGGTTTGGCCCGGCCAGTTGTCGGATGACTTTGGCCTGTTCGGATGTACCTGGAATTGGCAGCCAGGTATCGCCAACGGCGGAAAGCAGGCGCTCTTCCTGGTAGGTTCTGAGTTGGGCGGCTTCAGTCTTTGAAGCGGTTTGTTTTTTGGCGGCGCCTTTAAACCGGTCATCCGTGGTGGAAAAGATTGGATTGGCCAGGACAAAAGCTGTTTGATTGGGGCGAGTTCGATTTTGAAAGGTCTCGCGCAGGGCGACCAGCGTCGAAGCCGAAGGTTCGAAGGTCAATTCAAACTGTTCGATCAAATAGGCTGGTGTTGACCGGGTCTGGCGCTGATTGGCTTTAAGTTGGGCTGGTAAAGCACCAAATGGGAGGTAAAACAGGGCGCCGTCAGGAATGATGATCAACCGTTTGGCCGTCAACTGTGACGCCAGCGGTTTTAAAATTAGATCGCTGACGACCTTGCCAGTGGCGTTGATGCTGTCTGGCGTTGACCCGCCTTCATGTTTGCCGGTGAGGTGGTTCACAAAAGTTCGGACGGCGGTTTCAATCTCACTTCGTTTGGGCAACACCACCCCATCAACCCGGTCTTTGGAGATTACCCAGGCAAAACTGCGCTCGGCACCAAGCTGGTAACTAACCAGTTGGGTATCGGCATCGAGCACCTGAGCCTGGACCTGGCTGGCAGAAAGTGGTTGTGGTGCAGTCAGATTGGCAAAGGCCGGGTTGGCTTTTCGGATTTCGGCTTCGACCAGTTCGAGTTCTGTTGAAAGGATATCCAGTTCCTGCTGGGCTTTGGCGCGTTCCGGGTCATTTTCACGGAGTGGTAAAAACGCTTCGGTTTTATCAGTTAAGGTTTTGGCGAGCGTGTCACGTCGAGCGAGGAGTTCTGGCGGTACATTGGCAGCCGGAGGGAGTTTGGTTTCAACCAGTTGTTCACTCAGGCTACGGGCCCGGCGTTTTTCACTGACCGCAAATGCCTCGGCGATGTGCCCGGTAGACGGGTCTTTTTCGTGGAGGCTAAACAGTACATCAATCAGCAGATCGTAGGTGGTTTGCGAGTAGGTGAAAAAAAGTGCCCGGTTTTGGGGGGTCACATACCCCGACCGAACCTGTTCCACCGCCTCAATTGCGGAGTTAAGCAGCTTTTTGGCTTCCGACAAATTGCCTACCTGGTATTCAAATGTGGCAAAATAGTTGTAACAATCATAGAACCAAAAGGTTTGGTTGCGCTGCTGCCGGTTTTCGAGAGCGAGTTGATAGTATTCCCTCGCTTTGGACAGTTTCCCCAGTAAATGATAAATCTGAGCAATACGGATCAAGCTACCATAACGAGCCTCTGTGGGCTCTTTTGTCAGCTCAAGAACCTGAAAATAGTACTCCAGGGCCTTTTCATAATTTTTCATTCGGAAATAGGTAGTAGCAATATTACTGACAGCAATAGAAATCAAATTCGGGCTATTCGTAATTTGGAGTATCTCAAGGCTGTGAGTAAAAGAGCCCAACGCCTGATCATATTTGTTCATTTCGAGGTAACATTGGCCGATAAAAGTCAGGTATTCACCTTTATTAAAGAGATCTTTACCAGGAAAAGTTGTTTGTTTCAAATAATATTCCAGAGCTTTTTCTGGCTGCTTATCCATTTTATAGACCCAACCCAGGACAGCAAGAATCATATCTTCTCCGGCTTTATCCCCAATGGATTGAAAAAGTGCCAGCGCTTGTTGGGCATAGGCCAGAGCTTTTGGAGTGTCTCCAAAAATCTTGTAATGACGACTGAGACGAGCCAGTGCTGTCGCTTCAGTTTTTGGATCCCCAGCCAGATGAGCCAGATAAATTGCCTGGTTAAACCGCTCAAAAGCTTCTTTGATATCACCTAAATCCTCATATAAGGCAGCTAATTCAACTTGAGCTGAGGCTTCAAAGGCTGGTTGATTCGTTTTTTGGCCAAACTCGATGGCCTGTTTCAAATGGGAGATTCCCTCTGGAAAACGACGCAATTTGGCATAACTTGTACCAACCAAAAAATTCACCCTAGCAATTCCTTGTTCATCACCTATTCGTTGATATAACGCCCTGGCCTGTTGGTATAACTCCAAGAAACGATCTGTGTTACCAAGCTGAGAATAACTATATCCTGCCTGTACCCGAGCCGTAGCTTCCATCCAGGTAAGACCTTGAGTTTGAAATATGGATGCCGCTTTCAGATAGCGATCAAGAGCTTGTTGTTGAGAATTTTCTGATGACTGAGTGAGCAGCAAATCACCTTCGCTTATCAATTCCACGGCCATTATGCAGGCCTGGTCCTGATCGATTGCCGTCCGGCAAGTCTGAAGTTCTATCGTGTATTTTCCAATTTCCGGATCTGGCTTCAACGGAGTAATGCGGACTTCATAAATGCCAGATTGAGCTGCAATCCAGAAGACAGGTTCGGGACCATACATCCGATCGAAGTAATTGACCTTCACAACCTGATTCCCGACTGGGTCAATGACCGTCACGACCACATCAATCGCCTTTTGTTCCGCCACAAGATGGACAAACTCACCTGCCGAAAGCTCAAGCGTGTACCGGTGCGTTTCACCGGCCTTCAATTCTTTTTCAATTGGTTTGCCGATTGAAAGCGGCAGTTGAGAGACAGATGACTGAGCATATGTCATCAGAGCTGCCGGGCCATCTAGTTGAAACCAAAAAACTGCCAGGCATAATACCGCCAACAAGTGTTGAATCTTCATAACCCAAACTCTTTGAACTGGTTAGGAAATCATTGACAACAAAAAACTGACTTGATGCGCCAGATTGGAGTGAAGAGGCTGGGCAGTATAGCACGGAATCCTGTTACTATTTCTACAGGATTTTGTATTGTTCCAGGTTGGTATTGGAAATAAAGGACTTGTCAGTGCTTCCCGCGTGAACGGGTGGTGTTTTTGCCCCCCTAGAACCACCCACTGACGCGGGTGATTCTGACTGGGGCGCTTATGGGTGGAAATTCGCTGCTGGCCCAATCCAGATAAGCGTTATCCTAAACTAAACTCATTTTCTAAAATGTGAGAACTCTAACCTGTCATTTTTTTGAAACTGGGAGAAAACGTGTTAGTCAGCTCCTTGAAATGAACGTTGTTCCCGGATGCGGTCAAGGGCTTCAAGCAGCGCCCGTTCAATCTCATCCAGACTTCCGGTGCTGCCCTCAAAAAAGTGGATCTGAATGCGGTAGGCCCGGTGGCCGTCGTGTTTAATTTCCAGGGTCGTCTGATGCGGCTGGGTCAGGCTGGAAGGCGTGACCGAATCCGGCGTTTTGGTTTGGGCCTGGGTCGCTCGCTGCCGGGCAACATCCAGCCGATCTTTTTCGGGAACATCCAGCATCCGCAATAATTCATTGCGCGAGGTATCCGGGACTTTGGCCATTTCCTCAAGCACTTCATTCCCAAGCGAGCGGGTTCGCAGCCATTGCCGCACGGCATCGTGGCTCATGCCAACCGCCTCGGCGGCTTTGCGCTGACTGCCCAGTTTTTCCGCCAGTGTATCCAGTGCCCGGACCAGATCCACTGGATGGAGTTCTTCGCGCTGGATGTTTTCAATCAATGCCAGCAACAACAGTTTGTCATCAGTGACCGGGCGGGAGACCACCGGAACATCAATCAGGCCCAGTTCGCGGGCGGCATCATAGCGCCGCTGGCCAGCCACCAGGGTAAAGGTCCCATTTGGTTCTGGCCGGGCGACAACCGGCTCCAGGATTCCCTGAGTTCGGATACTGTCCACCAGATCCGCAAACTGCTCCTGGTTTTGGATCTTGCGTGGCTGGAACGGGTTCGGTTTGATTTTTTCAAGCGGCACCCGCAGCAAGGATTCTTCCACCACCGGAGTCGCTGGTTTCGCCGAAATCACTTTTCCGGTTCAGGCTTTGACCAGTTTGGGATCTTGCAAATCAACAATAAGCGGGGACTGTTTCATAGGTAGATTCCTCAACGAAAATAAAAACCGAATCGAGTGTAGCTTGCCATTGCTTGAGCGGGCCTGCAACCCTCGCCTCCATCGAGGGAAGTCACCAAATCAACTGGGTGTCAGGGCCGTGGCTGGCTTTACTCAGGGTGTTTAGGTAGAAAGTCTTCAACCTTTGGAGAGAGGGTTGAAAAATGGTTATGGAAGAAAAACAACCTGATTAAACATTGAAAATAAACTGGTTGCCCTGAGTATTCTGACTGATTGATTCCGCGGTTGTTTTCAACATCAGGAAAATCACAGTCTACCTGAGGTCAACTGAGGTAGGAAACGGAGGCTTCCTGGATTAACCGGTGTGACTGCAGTCACATTTTTTTCAAGGGCCTTCGATTTGAGCGAACAAAACTCCAGAAAACTAAAAGTGGAACTGACCAAACTCCAATCGGGACCATTGGACCAAAATAAACCAGATTCATTTTTGGATGCCAGATATCAAACCACTGGCGCTTGTGTTTTTGAGTATAGTTTCAGGTGAAACTCCTTTTCCCATCGTACAAAATAGTTTACTTCTGTATCTTCCGATAATTTTACTCCTGATCTTTGCATTAAGCTATAATTATTGAGTAGGAACATTATCGTGAAATATTTAGCAAGAACGCCTTATTTGACAGAGTTCACTGATTTTTCGGTAATGGATGGATTGCCTGGTAGTGGTATAATCAAAACTGATAAATTCTAAAGGTATGCGTGATTCCCAAACGCTGTCCCTTTTGCCACAATCTTGAGATTATCAACACCCCGGATGGTCAACAAAAGTTCCATAGCTAGGTCTGCCAGCGATATTCAACTCTGGGCCGACTTGACGCCCAAGACCAGGCCCAGTATAGGAACAGGTGGAAAAACTCCAGGTGGAACGGATTTTACAACGTGGAATTGCCCGAGTGACAGGACTGAGTCGGTCAACCATCAGTGTCCGGTCATTATGGGCTGCCACTCCACATCTGTCACCACACCCGATTTTGCACTCATGGCTCGGAAGTTTATCCGAAAGTCTTCCCCTTTACCCACCATTGAGTTTGTCCCCAAGGTTCGGGAGGTCGATCCCACCTTGAAAGGCGGTAACCCAGCTTTGCGCCAACGCCTGGTTTGCCGCACCTGTGCTTTCAGTCTGGATTTGTGGCTCCATACGATTCGGATTCAACTCTTCTTGATCATTTGAATGCAGAGTTATCAGTTTGATTTGTCCTAAATCGGTCCACACGGGATTGGAACACTTGGGCTTGATTTCAGATTCAGACCATCGGGTTGAGCCTCGCTGACGTGCTGGTCAGTTCGACGACTTCGGATCAAACCCCGAAACCTTGAACGGATGACAGGCTGACAGACTGACAAGGTGACAGACTGATTGTTTCATCTCTCATCCCTTCCGAAAACCCCAAAACCCTGAACCCGATGTGCTCCAATCTCCTGTGGTTCGATTTAGGTTCTGTTGAAATTTCTCCGCTGTGTAGCGGTGGCTGACTTGAGACCGGTGCTTGGGTGCCGGTTTCAAGTCAGGGCTCTGCTCAATCAAAATATCAACAGAGTCTGCTCCTCCTGGTTTTCAGGCATGTGACTCCAGATAGGTGGTCAGTTTATCTTCCTTAATAATGAGATAGTGGTCGGCGTTCAGTTCAATCAACCCCATATTCTTAAACCGTTGCATAAAAACACTCACTCGAGGACGGGTTGTGCCAACCATTTCCGATAGTTCCTCGTGTGAAATCTTGAGTTCAATGCGAATACTTCGAGGGTCTTTTTTTCCAAATGTATGAGCGAGTTGGAGCAGCGTCTTTCCTAACCGCTGCTCGCTGTCTACGGTTACCAGATTAGCAATCACCTGTTGCTGGTCGGCAATCCGAGCCGCCAGGTAGCGGATAAAGCCTTCAACCAGTGAGTCCCGATGTAACCGTTCGATAAACCGCGAGCTTGGAATTTGTTTGAGGATCGTCGGTCCCATAGCGGTTGCGGTTTCCAGCCGTGTGCCGGTTCCGGATAGACTCAATTCGCCAAAAATATCTCCGGTGGTGTGAATCGCCAGCAGACACTCCTTTCCTTCCGGTGAAACCATTAGCAACTTAACTTGCCCACTGACAATAAAATACACCATCTCATCCTGATCACCGCAAGTATAAATATGATCATTTTTTTTCAATTTGATAGAGCGAATATACAGCATTTCTTCCTGAAGTGATTGCTGCAGTTGTTGTTTAAATTTGATTGTATAAGGGTTTTCTTGAATCATTAGGTAACCTCCTTGAAAAGATAAATGAGTGAGTACCGACTTCTCTGGGCTCATTTCCTTACAAATGAAATAACCAACACCCTTATATTTCAAGACTGTATAAAAAATTATAGAAAACCCGGCAAGAAAATCCAGCTATGTCAATTTGTTGTCAGTCGTCAGTCGTCAGTCGTTCGCTAAGTTTCTTTGGTTGAATCACTTGACTGGTTGCTAGTACGAAAACTCCATTGCAAATTGATAGTACGCTTGATATTTGGCGGCTATCAACCAGATGACGGTTGTGTTGAGCTTGAAATGACCAAAACCAAACCGGGAAAAACTCACTATGTGAGCTTTCCCGGTTTGGTTTTGGTCCATCGCACTCAGGGTGTTACAAGCAAATTACAAGACAAGCAGCGTATCAACACTGGCCGTATTGAATCGGTTGGGTTGACCCGTCCCGGTGACAATCGTAACCGAGTTGTACACTGTCCCAAAAATAAAGAGCGGTGTTTTGGCCACCATGGTTGCCGTGACTTTGCCTTTGGCTGGAATTGCCCCAAAGTTGAAGGTCACGGTTGGCATTCCATTCTCGGTGGCGACGGTTGCTGTTCCTTGTGAAGCTGAAGAGGAAACATATGTGAGGGCCGCCGGGACCACGTCCTTAACAGTCACATTAAACACCGGCTCGGACCCGTTGTTGTCAACCACAATGTTGTAAGTAATGTTTTCACCTGCTTTGACCGGGTCACCGGTATCTGACATATTGATGACCACTGAGGTTGTCATATTCGTTGCCGAACTGCTTCCGATGGCAAGGCCGGTGATGGATTCGTTTAATCCAATCAATCCAATCCTGGTTGCAACGCCAGTTGCAAGGTTAATCGAAAACAAGTCAGTGCCAAAAACGCTGTTTGACACAATCATCGAGGCATAGGCGGTGCCATCCACTGGTGCAATATCA
>CAZXCE010000003.1:0-44291 GCA_964639175.1 uncultured Clostridia bacterium | reverse complement strand
GCTGAGGGCCTGGGGCTTGGGGGAAGTTGTCGGGTTGAAGAACTGGTTTTATTTCATCCCTCATCCTTCATCCCTCATCCCTCATCCCGTCAGTTGCCCCAAGCCCCAGGCCCCAAGCCCGGTTCAAAATTCATATCAGGAGTTTCAGCCCATGGTTGTCAGCCAGTGGAAATATGTGCCCCGTTTTTCAAAGAAATGGCTGGTGAAGGGATTTCTTATCTTTTTGACCGGATGGGTTGCCTTCCAACCAGGAGTTTTGCTGGCCCAGTCACCGGGTGACTTGCACCAGGAACCACAATTAACCGAGCTTGAGAAAAAGCTTCTGACTGTCCCATCTCCTGAACGGGCGCGAACGACATTGCGCACCTACACCGCAAAACCTCATCTGGCTGGTACGCCCGAAGACTATGAAACTGCACGATTTACGCAGGAGGAATTTCGAAAGGCTGGGTTGCAGGCCGAACTGGTTGAATATGAAGCCTGGATGCCCTATCCGAAATCGCGTCTGGTCGAAATTGTGGCACCGGTAAAATTCACTGCCTCTTTAACCGAGCCGGTGCAGCCAGAAGACTTTGATTCCAAAACACTTCGCTCCGTGCCAACTTATTCGGCCTATTCACCCTCGGGCGATGTCACCGCTGAAGTGGTGTATGCCAACTATGGCTTGCCCCAGGATTTTGACGCACTGCAACGGCTCGGTGTTGATGTTAAAGGGAAAATTATTCTGGTTCGGTATGGTGCGGCGTATCGTGGCGTGAAAGCCAAAGTGGCCGAAGAACGTGGCGCTGCTGGTGTTTTGATTTTCTCAGACCCCAAAGATGATGGCTTTGTTCGTGGAGAAACCTTTCCAAATGGCCCATTTCGGCCTGATACCTGTGTTCAGCGCGGCAGTATCAATTACATTTTCAACTATCCGGGTGACCCGCTCACACCTGGTGTCGCTGCCACAAAAAATGCAAAACGCATTCAACCCGCCGAAGCTAAGAACCTGCCGCGTATCCCCGTTCAGCCACTTTCGTACAAAGATGCACTCCCAATTTTAGAGAATCTGGGCGGTCAGGCGGTTCCGGAAGGCTGGCAGGGAGGGCTTCCGATTCCATATCGAACCGGTCCGGGTCCCACCAAAGTTCATCTCAAGCTCCAGATGGAATACAAATCCCGCAAAATCTGGAATGTCATCGGAACGATCCCAGGGAAAAGCCAGCCGGATGAATGGGTATTGCTCGGAAATCACCGGGATGCCTGGGTGTATGGGGCGGTTGATCCTTCGAGTGGTTCAACTGCCCTGCTTGAAGTGGCCCGATCTTTTGGGGAACTGCTCAAACAAGGCTGGCAACCTCACCGCACACTCAAGCTGTGTAGCTGGGATGGCGAAGAATTTGGGTTGATTGGCTCGACTGAATGGGCGGAAGACAATGCCGCTGTGCTCAAAGAAAAAGCAATTGCCTATTTGAATGTTGATGTGGCGGTATGTGGTGGAAATTTTGGAAGCAGCGCGGTGCCAAGTCTTTGGCCGTTGCTGCGAGGTGCATCGCGAGTTGTGCTTGATGCCGACGGTAAGCAAACGCTGCATGGAAGCTGGATTGCCCGCAATCCTGATGCGATTGAAATTGGAATTGGGCAACTGGGTGGTGGGTCAGATTTTGTGCCATTCCTCAACCATCTTGGCATTCCAGCGGCTGATATGGGGATGGGGGGGCCGTATGGCGTCTATCATTCGACCTATGACAGTTTTTTCTGGATGGAAAAGTTTGGGGATCCAGGCTTTACCCGGCACGCGACCATGGCCCGCATGTGGTCGCTGGTGGCCTATCGGCTGGCTGATTCACCGACGATTCAACTCAATTTGAGTGAATATGCCCACGAACTTCTTCGATTGTGTTTTGATCTGGAGAAGAGCTTTAAGGAAACGCCGGGCAAACCAGAGTTTACCCAGCTCAACCTGGCTGCCACTCAGCTTGTTTTAAAAGCCGAGGCTTTTGAACGAAGCGGCGATACGCCGGCCACGCTCGCTGCCCGTAATCGAAAACGGAGACAGTTTGAACGCGCGCTGACTGATGAAAAAGGACTTCCTGGACGACCCTGGTTCCGACATCTGGTGTACTCGCCGGGTGTTTATTCCGGGTATGGTGCCGAAGTCTTTTCTGGTATTCGACACGCTCTGAACCAAAAACGACCTGAAGAAGCCCGTCAGGCGGTTGACCAGTTGGCCGCAGCCCTCAACCGGGCGATTGAGGTGCTCAAGTGACGCCGCTTGAAGCCAAACTCCATCAGCGAATCAAAACTGGCGGGAAAATATCCTTTTGCGACTTTATGGACGCGGCTCTGTATGACGAGGAGTTTGGCTACTACACGACAAAACCTGATCGAATTGGCCGCAAAGGTGATTATTTCACCAGCAGCAATGTGTCCCGGTTTTTTGGGGAATTGATTGCCAAACAAATATGGCTGAGCTGGCAGGAACTGGGCACCCCGCACCCATTTTCCATTCTTGAGTTTGGGGCTGGAACCGGTCGGCTGGCCAGCGATGTCTTGACGACACTGGAAACAAGTTACCCTGAGTTTTTCCAATTTGTGACTTATGTGATTTGTGACCGAAGTCCAGTGCTTCGTCAGGCCCAGCACGAGATGCTGGCGCCCTTCAGCGGGAAAGTACGGTGGATTGATCAGATTGTGCCTGTACCAGCCGCCTTTGTTTTGGCAAATGAGTTTGTTGATGCCTTATCGTTTCATCGGTTTCGACTGCGCCGGGGACGAATCGAAACCTGCCAGGTTGGTGTGCGCGATGCAAAACTTGTCCCCGTCTGGACAGAACTGGTCTCGCCGGAAAAGGTTCAGAGCTATCTCAAACAGACTGGAATGCCTGTGCATGAGGGGCACGAATGGGAAATCTGCTTTGAGGCCATTGACTGGCTGACCGCTGTGGCCAGTTCACTCGGCTGCGGGGCGATTCTGACCATTGACTATGGGGACCTGAGCGACCATTTATCCGAAGAAAGACACGGTACCGCCCGGTGTTTCTTTCAACATCGGGTCAATACCGACTTTTTCAGCCGAATTGGTGACCAGGACATCACGGCTGATGTCAACTTCTCGGTATTGATAACTACTGGACAGGAGCTTGGACTGCAAACCAGGCGGCTTGACCGGCAAGGTGATTTTTTAATTTCGTTGGGGTTACTCGAAAAGCTCGAAACACTCTGTCTTGACGTCAATAACACCCTGGACTCGCTGCAGGAGCGGCTGGCACTTAAACATTTTTTGATTCCAGGTGGGCTTGGCGACCATTTCAAAGTGCTACTGCAAGTCAAAGAACGTGCACAGAACAGTTGAGCGGCTAGAGGCCGAGAATGCTCCCTGGTGGTGGGCCGGGTGGTGAGTTTCCTGCAAATCCAGGTGAAAGATGCTGCCCCCATTGGGGTGATGGTGGGGCAGAGGGAGGTTGAACCGGCACGGGCATCTGGCTCAAGAGTAACTCGACATCATAGCCTTCCTGACGAACCCGGCTATCAAAATAGAGCAGACAATAGGCAGTGGCTGAAATGGGAATCGTCAACAATTTGGAAAGTTGATCCACCGTGCTATAGGCGATTGCCAGCCATCCTGGCAAATTGGTTGGGTCATCGAGCGCGCCGCTGAAGTATCCATACAAACTGAGCGGAATCCCCAGGGCTGAAAAAATCGCAATCGCAATCGCAAAATCAAACAGGTAGATCTGGGCAAGCCGCCAGGTATTGCCTTTTCCAAGTTGAAAGCTACGTGTGATTGAAGACGTGGCATTCTGGCCTTCAATCATAATCGAGCACGGGATGAAAATCAGTCGGGTGTAAATGGCGCAATAGGCCAGGGCAAATCCCACACCTGCCGCCAGCAGTAGCGGGATGAGCAGGATTGCCATCATCGGACCGGTCATTCTGGAAACTGCCACCATGACGCCAATGATGATGAGCAGAAAATAAAAGGCAAACCCCAGCACGCTAAACAAACCGGCAGCAATCAACATTCCGAGGAGTTGCCCTCCAAGGAGTGTCCCAAACCGTCCCCGAATCATCGCCAGCGTGGTCCGAAAACTGATTGGAATATCAAGCATCACGTAATCAGCCACGGTGCGTGCCAGGCCGCCTACTGCCAGCAGATTCAGGATCGGTCCCACCACGAGTGCCAAAAAATAGCCAAGTCCAAACAACAGAATGGCCAGAAATGCCTGGCTCTCGCCCGCTGACAGTTTGGCCGTCGCCACTGTCACCAGCAGGCTTCCGGTATAGGTGACCAATCCTGGAATGGCCACCACTGCCAGCAACGCACTGAAATTCTGCCGGTAAATCTGGATAGCGCGATCAATCAAATCACCGGTTGAGAGCGGTTCCAAAATCGCTTGTTGACCCATGAGTTGTAGGTGCTGCAAGAAAGGTGTGAAAATCCAAAAAATCCCGATCCAGTCGAGACCTGACGATATTAAATGAGGCAGTTGTGAAAGCGGTCAGGTCCCTATCAGAAGCACGTGAGCCGTGCCGAAACCACAGAACTGTGTAAAGCTTGGAAGGTGCGTGATTCGAAAGCGTCTAGCTCAATGGTTCGGGGCGTTTGACCATAACCACCTGATTGCCGCGCGTATTGTAGCGGACTTCGTCCATCAAGTGATAGATCAACATCACGCCTCGGCCACAGGGACGCATAATATAATCTGGATCAGTGGGATCAGGGAGTGTGGTCAGATCAAATCCATCGCCTTCGTCGGTAATGGTGAAGGTGGCTTCAGATGGGGTTAATTCCACCACAATCGTGACCAGTTTGGATGGGTCACTTTTATTACCGTGTTTGATACCGTTGGCAATGGCTTCGTCAAGTGCGACGAACAGGTTGGAGCTTGGATCAACCAGACCATAGGCCACGGTTCGTTCCACGAGGTAGTTCAACACCCCATGCATGTGGTCAATCACGCTTGGGATGATGAACTCAATTCGTTCGTGGGAAAATGGTCCAACGAAAATCTGTGAGGGGTCGTAGGGGTGCGACGTAATGGCCATGGCCTCACCGGTTGCGAATATCCTTTTCAATGCGTCCGTCGCGAATCGAAAGCATGCGATGTGCGTGGGCGGCAATGTCAGGTTCGTGGGTTACCAGAATAATGGTGTTGCCCCGCTGATGCAGCGTGTCAAGCAACCCCATGATTTCCTGGCTGGTTTGTGAATCCAGGTTTCCAGTTGGTTCATCCGCCAGAATGATGGATGGGCTGTTGACCAGGGCGCGGGCAATCGCCACACGCTGGCGCTGGCCGCCCGACAATTCATTTGGCTTGTGGTGCATGCGGTGGCCAAGATCAACCTGTTCAAGGGCTTCTTTGGCCCGGGCGGTTCGCGCCGCCGCTGGCGTACCATTATAAATCAATGGTAATTCAACGTTATGCAACGCTGTGGCCCGAGGGAGCAGGTTAAACGTCTGAAACACAAACCCGATTTCCTTGTTGCGGATGTGAGCCAGTTCGTCGTCATCCATTTGGGAAACCAGTTTTCCATTTAACCAGTATTCACCCTTTGAAGGTGTATCAAGGCAGCCAATCAGGTTCATCAAGGTTGATTTTCCTGACCCGGATGGACCAACAATGGCAATGTACTCATTGCGTTTGATTTCAAAACTGACGCCGTGTAAGGCGTGAATCGTTTCATCACCCATCCGATAGGTCTTCCACAAGTCAACCGTTTGGATGATTGTATCTGGAGCTGGTGTTGTGGGCGTATGGTTGTTGTGCTGGGTATCAGTGGCTTCCATCATCATTGTTGTTGACATAGTTTTTTGGATCAGGAGTCAGGCGGAAGTGATGGTAAAGAGGGGAGACAGGTTTGTCTACCCTCTCAGCTTATTTCTTCTCGGTATTTTCCGGTTTGGTTTCTTCCTTGACGATCTGGGTCCCATCTTTCAAGGTTCGGAGCTGGCGGTTTGGCCCAATGACAATGCGCTGACCTTCTTTTAAACCTTCCGTGATTTCAATGTCGGTTTCACCCGTAATCCCGGTTTTGACGGCCACAAACTTGGCTTTTCCATTGTCATCAATGTAGACCCCTGGGATTTCTTCGCGCTTGACTTTGACGGGGCCGGCTGGTTTGTCAGCTTCTGGGGTTGGTGCTGTTCCTTTGCCATCATCATTTTTGTCACGGCTGACCAGTGCCTGCAAAGGAATGGCAACGACATTTTGACGGGTTGTGGTGGTAATGACCGCTGTGGCTGACATACCTGGTCGGAGGCGATCACGCACTTCAGGCGATGGGTTCAATTTGATTTTGACTTTGAAATCTTTGGCTTCCTGTGACGTGACGTTGGAAGCGATGGTCTGACCCGTTCGGGTAATGGCACTTTGGCCGACTTCGACCACAAATCCATCAATTTCAATGTTGTTGAGAGCATCAACTTTGACTTTGGCTGACTGCTGTGGTTGTGCTTTCACATTGGCGATGTCCGTTTCATCAACTTTGACTTCGACAAAGATTTCTGACATATCAGCAATGGTCATCAGCGGGGTGCTACTCAGGTTGGCCAGCGCAAATTCACCGACCCGGACCGGAAGGCTGGCCACCACGCCATCAATCGGGGCCAGTTTGATGGTTTTGTTCAAAATATCATTGGCACTGTCGAGGTTGGCTTTGGATGATTTTTCACGTTGCTCGCTTCCAGCCAGGGCGGCTTTCATGCGATCAACACTGATTTCAGCATCTTTAACCTGGGTTTGGAGCCGTTTGACCTGTTCTTCCTGGGCTTCAACCGCTGCTTTGGCCGTTTCTAAATTGGCACTCGCCCGGTCAATCTCGATTTTGGAAACGATGCCAGTTTCAACCAGCTTTGACAGGTTGTTGAGTTCCTTCTGGTTGAGGTCCTGGGTTGCTCGTGCCCGACGCAGGTCAGCCTGGGCGCCGGCCAGCAGGTTTTTGGTTTGATTGACGTTGTTTTCAGCGCTGAAGAGTTGTTGCTGAACCTGGAGTTTTTCTTGAATCGCGGCCTGATAGTTGGCTTCGGCACTGGCTTTGGCGGTGGCTTGCTGGGTAGGATCAACTTCGATCAACGGTTGATCCTTTTTGACCAGTTGGCCTTCAGTCACTTTAATTGAGGTGACCCGGCCTGAAACTTCTGCCGTCAGGTTATACAGCTCTTTGGGGCGAATTTCGCCAGAGGCAGAAACCTTTGATTCAAGTATTTCAAATCGTTTGACGGTATCAAACTGAACGGGAACTGCGTTTCGGTTCCGACTGAGAACACTGGCGGCGGTGATTCCGCCCAGGAGAACCACAATCCCTCCGATGACAAGGATTTTCTTGGAACGACTTAATGCCATTGTGACTGCCTCTCGATTATTGAATTTTTTGGATGATGTGAAGACTGTTTGGAGTGTGAGTTGTGAGCCTTCTACGTCTACCTTTCCAGACAAGTTTCGTGCAATCTTTTACATTTTCTTGAAAATTTTCCCTGAACCAGGACCCTGGTGCTTCTTTCCAAGGTCAGTTGAATGAACCTTTTACTCGGCAGCGTGGTGAAGAATGGGTCAGGAAGCGGTAGTTTGTTTGCAACCAGGGAGAGTGAGAGGAACAATGGTTTAGTTCTCAGTCTCCTGGCCTCTGAAAATGCTGGAAAATGGTAATCTGTCATCATACCTGACATCCTTGAAGCTGATGCAACCCCGTTTTACTAAATTTAACCCGGTTTGTTTTTCCAAAACTTTGAATAAGGAGTTGTATATGCATCGAAAACAAGTTCAATGCCTCATCGTGATTGGTCTTTGGATGCTGGTGACAACGGTCAGCGTGCACTCTGAAGTTGGCAACCTTCCTTCTGTCATCAAGACTTCTGTGGATTCTGTCCCGCCAACGACATCAAAAGGTGAATTGTTAAACTGGCTCAAGGCAGAAAAATACAAAACTGAATTTGTTGCCGAGCCTGAAGTTCATCCTTCATCAGGACCCCACGGTGGAAATGTCCGAACCTACTTTAATTCAATTTTAACTGAGGATTTGCGCGCCGGGAAAACCCGGTTCAGAAAAAATGCGGCTATGGTGAAGGAACTTTATTTCGGCGGAACTGAGACGGTGGTCGGGTATGCCGTGATGGTCAAAGTGAAGAAGAAGAGCAAACAGAACGGGAAAGAATGGCTGTATTATGAAACTTTTGATGGCACCAACGACTCAGTTTTTTATGGGCGCGGAGTTCGACTCTGCGTAGACTGTCATCAGGCTGGAACTGACTATCTGCTCTCCCCATTTCGGCCTTGACAAGGTGGTTTCCCATCCGTCTCAATTACAATTTCCATCATCCCTTTCAATGCACAATCTGCACCCGGCGCGGGTATTTTGATTTTTTCAGGCTAGGAAAACCAAAATGAAGCATAAAACTGTTTTTACAAAAGCACGCAAATTGATTGATCAGCGTGAGGTAGCTGAAGAAAACCTGGATCTGGCGGAAGACGCGCTCGTTGATCTGGTTGAAAAAGATCCCAATTGTGACTGGGCCCTGGGGCTTTTGTCGGAAATTTATTACTGGCGAGGCGAGGTGGCACCAGCAAGCGAAAAACTGGAGTTGTATCAGCAGGGGGTTGAGTACGGCGAGCAAGGCGTTGAACTGAATGAAAATTCACTTGAGGCCAATTTCTGGCTGGGTGTCAATTACGGGCTCTATGGCGCCGAAAAAGGCGTTTTAAAAAGCCTGGAATTGATTAAGCCAATTCAAGCCTGCATGGAACGGGCCCTTGAAGTGGATGAGCGCTATTTTTATGGCGGGCCCTGGCGAGTTCTTGGTCGGCTGTACAACAAAGTCCCAAGCTGGCCAATCTCGATTGGTGACAACCGCAAATCCATTGAATGCCTTGAAACGGCTCTCGAATTCGGGCCGAAATTCTATTTGAACCACCTCTATATTGCTGAAACTTATATGTCGATGCGTGACAAGAAAAAAGCCCGTGAGCATTTAGAGTGGATTATCAACGCCCCACCTTCGAAGAACCATGAGCGCGAAGATGCTGCCTATAAACGTGAAGCAAAGACCTTGCTCAAGAAACTGTAACTTTGAAATCAATGAATCCAAATCAAAGAAAAAGCCTCCGAATCACTTCGGAGGCTTTTTCTTTTGAAAAAAACTGTTCTCTGAGATCTGGAGGTCAGCTTGCTTTTGAGCCACGGTATTGAATCATCCACAGCACTAAAATGAGGATGCCCAGTGCCATAATTCCCCAGACAATGGCCCAGAAAACGGCAGGAATTCCGGTCATTTGTTGCATGTTAACTGCATCAGAATGTTGCAATGTGGTGGTTGATAAGAGGAAGAGGACTTTGAGATCAACCAGGGCATTGAGGCAGCACTGAACTGCCAGGAAATTGACCAGGAAATGGGCTATAGCCGGGCGGCAAATATGGCCAAGTACCAAAAAGGCTGTTCCCAAAAACAGACCAACTGCCCAACTGAAAAGCGTTCCAGTCACTGTCCAAAAGGCAATCAGCATCAAAACCAGTGCCAGGCTGGCACCACCTAACCCAAACCGGGCAATTTTTCCAAACCCTGGCCGAGAGGCCGCAATCCACAGGGTAACTGCCAGCGCCAGAACCAGAAAAATAAGCCACGAGGCGTTTCCGTTCACAAAAAAGAACGTCACTCCAAACACGAGGGCGCCACAGGCATATAAAAGGTTACGGGCATAGGACTCGCGCTGGGCCAGGAGCAGGAGACCGGCACCAAAAAGCATTGAGCCAAGGTAGCCGGCACTGGAAATGAGTGGGCGGAATCCACCTTGAGACCAGGTCAGTCCACTTTCATCTGGCGAAACCGTGAGCCCTTTCACGTCCCCAAAGGTCAGCACGGTTGCCAGTGCATGGCCTGATTCGTGAATGAGCGTCACAAAGAGTCGAATTGGATAGACCAGTATGTCGGCATAGGGAATCAGACTCAAGACCACTGTCAGCAGTGTTGCAATAATCAACCACCGAAATTGAGCGTTTTTCGATTCGGTTGAAAGCGGCGAAGATGCCGCTCCAAAGTCAGTTGATGAAAACGATTGCACAGTGGCCTCCTTTGGGGAAAAGCGGGGAATTCTTACTGGAGAGTGCCTGGTACCTGGTGACTGGTGCTTGGTGCTTAGAAATCAATACCTTCCAAGAACCAAGCACCAAAAACCAACCACAAACCCCGAATCACTTTTTCATTCTTCGTTCTGCTTTGTTCCCCACACTGGTGGGCAATTGCCATAAATGTCTTCAACCAGACACCGATAGACTTCGGCAACGCTCCAGGCCTGGGCAATGCAGCCCCGCGGGGTATGGGGGGCGTCACCGTCAAAGATTTCTGAAATGCTGCCAATACCAGCTTCTTTCAGGTGGGTTTCAAACCCCGAGAGCCACTGGCGAGCCTGGGCAACCGCTTCAGACTGGTTTGGTTGATTTCGAACCCAGGCGGAAACAAAGCCTCCCATCAGAAATGGCCAGACGGTTCCCTGATGATAGGCGGCGTCTCGTTTCCGTTGATCGCCTTCATATCGTCCTGTATATCCTGGCTCTTTTGGTCCCAGCGAGCGCAGTCCAACTGGTGTCCGGAGTTCTTGTTCAACCTGACGTAGCGCTTTAAGGCAACGTTCGGTGTCATCAAAAATTGGATATGGAAGGCCCATGGCATAGATTTGATTGGGACGGAGTGCCGCGTCAGATTGTTGATCGGTCACCACATCAAACAGACATTCGCGGGATTGATTCCAGAATTTTTCAGCAAAACTGGCTTTGGCCTTGCTGGCAAGAGTGGTGCACTGCGCCGCCATTTCGACATCGCCGAGCGCATGGGCAATTGATGCCGCGACTCGCAGGCCGTTATACCAGAGCGCCTGGATTTCAACCGGTTTGCCAATTCGGGGAGTGACGACCCAATTGCCAATTTTGGCATCCATCCAGGTGAGTTGGACACCATCCTGACCGCCGTAAAGCAACCCGTCCTCAGTGGCATGAATGTTATAGTTGGTGCCGGCCAGGTGGTGACGGAAGATATTTTGTAGTGTCGGATAGAGTTCCTCCGCAACAAACGTGAGATCATTGGTATAGTCCAGATACCGCCCAATCGCATATACAAACCAGAGCGTGCCATCAATGGTGTTGTATTCTGGCAACTCGTCACCATCCTGAAATCGGTTGGGAATCAATCCATTCTGTTCAACTTCAGCAAATGCCTTCAAAATATTGCGGGCGGTTGCATATCGCCCGGTCACCAGAGTCAAGCCAGTCAACGAGATAAAGGTATCACGCCCCCAATCTGTAAACCACGGATATCCGGCGATAACCGTTTCCAAATTATTTCCTCGCGAAACAATAAAGGGTGAGGTGGCTGTTGCCAGAGGACGGATCAGCGGGTCTGCTGACAATGCTTCTGCACGCTGGGCACGATTTTCTGGCATTGACGCATCCAGTGGCCGGACTTTGGCGTCAGCTTGAACTCCTGAAGATAAGACCGAAGTTGGAACTCCGAACCGGCGAACCATTTCGCGGTCGTGCATGGCTTCCCATTCCTGGATTTGATGGGGACTGGTCGAGGCAATCACCACGGCTGGGCCAAAATTAAGGTGAAAACTAAAGACGAGCGGCGAATATCCATCTTCCTGAAAATCGCTTCCACGGGCTAATTCTTCCCGATATTGGAATCGGCGGTACCAAAAACCCTCCAGCGAAACTTCGGTGGCATTGTGAGCCAGATAGAGCGGGGGCATGTCAGCGTAAGGGGTCAAGGTGATTAGACCTTCATCTACACCGACCTTCTCTTCCAGGTTTGGATTTTCAAATGTCAGGCTATGGTAATCACGGAATGCCAGAATTGGGCGCAATTCGAGTACCACCGGTACATCAGGAGGCGAGGTCAACCGATATTCAACCACCGTGGTGTTTTCGCCCTGAACCATCCAGAGACAGGCTTCAATTTCTATCTCACCGAGCCGATAGGTCCAGGTTGGCCAGGGTGTGTTACGGAACCGGACCAGGTATTTATAACCGGTTGGGTAGACAGTATCCGGGTACTGATTGGTCGAAGTTTCATAGCGTTTTCCATCAACCTTGACAGATGATTCAAATGCGTTGAGCAGGAGTTTTCGAACCACTGGGGGTTTGGTGGCTGCAAACAACAGGCCGTGGTACCGTCGGGTGCGCACTCGCGCCAGCGTGCCCGATGCAAACCCTCCGATACCGTTGGTGTCGAGCCATTCCTGGGAGGATGCCACCTTGAAATCCTGAAGTACTTCGCGGTCAATAACAATGGTTGAGGTGTCAATGATCGTAGTTTTATAGGAAGCCATAATTGATGATCTCACCGGATGGACAAATGTGACTGGTGATTGAGGAATGTGAGTCAGCGACACACACCACCGAAGAAATCAGGAAAAGGGTGACCGGCAAACCCAAACAACATCCCCTCAAGGTCATTGGGTCCCTCAGGACAGACCCTTATGCCCAACAGCGGATCAGTCACCAGTTTCCTGGGTGTGTTCAAGATTTTTAAGGGGCAAAAAACCAACCAAATCCAGTTGCTGCAAGTAAGATATAAAGGGGATTGAACTTGCATCTTACAAAGATTGCAGCACTAAGCGCAATGATGGAAATAACCACCAGTTGCGAAAGAGGTGGTCCGACCAGGGCTGTTAACCCAAGGCTGGTGGCGGCGGCGGCCAGTAAGGCAATGGCGGTTGGCGTGACCCCAGCCAGCGCACCACGAACAAGCCGATTTTGGTGAAAAAGCTCAAGCGATTTGCCTGCCCACACCATGAAGAAAAACGGCATAACGAAAACGCTGATGGTGGCCAGCAGGGCGCCTGGTAAGCCGGCGACCCGATATCCAATAAATGTGACGGTAATGACAACTGGTCCAGGTGTGAGCTGACCCAGAGCCATACCATCCATAAATTCACGGTGGGAAAGCCACTGGTGGGTTGAGACAACCTCGTGTTCCATCAACGGCACCATCACATAGCCCCCGCCAAACGTAAACGCTCCAAGCTTGAGGGCCATGAGCATCAGCGAGACCAGTCGGTGGTGACCCAGCCAGGTTGAACATCGCTGGAAAGCGTCAGCCATCGAAATATTATTGGCCAGGGCGTACCCTCCAAACCCCACCAACGCCAGAAAAAGCAATCCAATCCCGGTAAGTCCAACCACCCAAACGATTTTATGAAAGCGGGTGGATGGCCTCAGGCTGATCCTGGGTCCAGATTCGGGCGCCAGCGGTTCCAGCGACAGAACTCCCCACAAGGCACCTCCAGCCAGCGACAGAAAAATAATTGGTAACACCACGCCGGGAAATGCCACCACGATTCCATAAATGGCCAGGGCTTGAGCCAGTTGATATCGGGTTTGGAGGGTTGATGTGCCCAGCCGGATGGCCGTTCCCGCCACCAATCCGGTGACTGCCGGGTTTAATCCGAAGAAAAGATGACTAACGGCTGGAATATTTTTGGTGTATCCGTAGGCAATCGAAAACCCAATCATCAATAAAAAGGACGGCAGGATAAACGTAACCAGCGAGACCAGTGCCCCAGTTATTCCTTGTAAACGAAAGCCAATGTGCGCAATGGCATTTGTGCCGATTGGACCCGGTAGACTCTGACCAAGGGCAACTGACTCAATAAATTCCTGATCAGAAATCCATTGGTTCACTCGCACAACTTTGTCTTGAATCAAACCCATAACGGCACCCCCGCCAAAGCAGGTCATACCCAGCAGGCTAAAGGTCAGGGCCAGATCGCTCAATGTAATTTGTGGAGGGTCGTGAGTGGGAGCGAGGGGAACAAGCGGTGTGAGGTGTGATGGGGTGAACTCTGATCCTGACGGTTCAACTTGAAAATTACCATCTGCCATAGGAAGAACCGCTTGAATGAAGAATTGAGAATGAAGAATGAAGAAACAAAACAGAAGGGAATTGAAGCATCGAGAATGAAGAAGCCAAAACCAGGGCAAAGGGCTGAAAACGAAAAAGAACCAGGAGCCAAAAACCAGGAAATTTCTTCATTCCCAATTCTTCATTCTTCATTCTTCATTCTCAATTCTTCATTCTTCACTCCTAAGCACCTTCAAGGGTAATCGCGCGCTCAAATTCACCACGACTGGTGGCCGCTGCTCGGGCGATTTCAAGGCTGATTTTCCCTTCGCGATACAGTATCACAAGGTGCTGGTCAAACGTCTGCATCCCGTAGTGATCCTTGCTGCGAGCAATGAGCCCTGGGATTTCAGAGGCTTTTTCCGGATTGCGAACACAGTCCTGGATGGCTGGCGACATGCGCATGATTTCAACTGCTGGAATCCGCCCCTGTCCATTTTTCATCGGAAGCAGACGCAAGGAGATGATTGCAGCCATATTTTCTGTCAGCCGGGCACGAACGGTTGGCTGTTCGCTAATTGGATAAAACCCGACGATTCGGTTAATGGTCTTCGGGGCATCGGTGGTGTGAATTGCACTCAGGACCAGGTGACCAGTTTCAGCCGCCGAAAGGGCCGTATCAAACGTTTCAGAATCCCGAATTTCACCCAGCAACACCACATCCGGGTCCTGACGCAGCGCCGAGTGCATGGCCGTACTAAATGATTTGGTATCTTGACCGATTTCTCGCTGGGTGATGACGCCTTTGTTGTTTTGGTACAGAACTTCAATTGGATCTTCAATCGTGACGACATGGACTTTCCGGGTTCGATTGATATGTTCAATCATCCCGGCCATCGTGGTTGATTTTCCATTTCCAGTGGCCCCGGTCACCAGAATCAATCCACGCGCCAGATCAGCAATTTGAACCAGGGTTGAAGGCAGATTGAGCTGGTCAATGGTGCGCGGTTCAATCGGAATCGCCCGTAAGACAATGCCAAAACTGCCGCGTTGCTTAAAGATATTGGCCCGGAATCGGCCAGCCCCTTCAACTCCATACGAGACATCACGCTCTACGAAATCGTCGTAATCGTGCAGGCGGTCCATGCGGAGAATGATTCGGGCAATGGCTTCGGTATCACGGGGCGTCAGCATGTCATATTTCACATCCATCAAAGCACCGTTGTACCGAAACAAAGGAACGCTTCCAGCTTGAAAGTGAATATCCGAGACGCCGCTTTTGACGGCCATGGTGAGAATGCGGTCGAGTACCTTCTTCTCCATATGTGAACTATCCTTAGTTTAATCTGAGGGACTTCCTGTGTGAGTTGACCTGGAAGAGCGTTTAGATGGCGTGCATCCATAATTTGTCATATTCGTCGGGTTGAAGACAAGTCACAAGCGTGAGAATGCACTCGTGACAAAATGACACGGTCACCTTGTCACTCCCTGCCGACTTAGCCGAAGTGTTAAATGTGGATGGCGGGTCGTGACGCTCAATTTTCGGAATTGAGGTGGTGATGACTCAGGTGACGGCTGGTAGGCAATGGTATAGCTTTCAATGACTTCGGCAGAAATCGCACGAAAGGCGCTGGTGTAATCAAAGCCGGCTTCGACACAAAAATCGCGGCCACCTGTTGAAGCTGCAATCCGTGTCGCATCAAGCAACGTCGGTACCCGTTGCCGTCCATTCAGGCTGACGGTGTAGGAAGGAACGGTCACGGTGTAAATGCTAATCCCTTCTTCATTTGCCCGCCGGATAACTTCGCGGGAATTCACCATGCTGCTGCTATCAAACCCATCGGTGAGGACCACGATATAGCGACGAAACAGCCGCTCGCCATATTTTCGGGGTGATTTTTTGAGGAGGGTAATGCCTCGATCAATCGCATCATAAATGCGGGTTGATCCGCCATATTCCTTTTGTTTTTCAAACGCTCGCAACAGCCGTTTCCGATCTTTGGTAAAATTTTCCAGGACATGCACTTCGTCATTAAACCCGATCAGGGCAAACAGAGAATTTGGATTCTGGTCATTCAAAAACGTACTCAGCGCCCGTTGTTGGGTCGCTCCTTCTTCCAGCGTCACGCTCCCTGAGAAATCAACCGCAAAAACCATTGAAACCAGGCGCGGCCCCTGGGTTGAGTTCGGCTGAAAAAATTCAATTGGATGGGGCTTGCCGTCTTCAAACAGTGAGAAGTCAGTGGCGCTCAACCCATGCACATACTCTCCCCGTTCATCAACAACGGTTACATCCACCGAGACAAGCTCAGAGTTGATCCGCAAAATAGTATCTGAGTTGGTGGATTCCACCTGGGGCCGGGGTAATTGTGGCCCCTGGGCCAGGTGCGGAAGCGATACGAGAAGTGCAAACCCAATTCCAAGTGAGAGTTGGAGCAGACGTGACACACGCATAAGTACCTCTGGTCAAATTCGTTTCGAAAAGCTGATCAACGTGGTTTGTGATTCGGAAGCTGAGTTGAAACAGGAAGGATAATGTTGCCTCCAAACGACAGTTCAGGATATGGTGTTTCGTTTGTGACGAATCTCGAAAATTTCTCTCCTTATTATCATGTCGATTCAGTTTGAACTCCTTGCTCAAGATACACAAACCAATGCCCGGGCTGGAATCCTGCGAACCGCCGCCAGTGAAATTGAAACCCCGGTGTTTATGCCCGTCGGTACTCTGGGGAGTGTCAAAGCGCTGACCCAGGATATGCTCGAAGAAATGGATGTTCGGATCCTGCTGGGCAACACCTACCATCTTTATTTGCGTCCTGGCCACGAAATCGTGCGTGAGTTGGGCGGACTGCATTCTTTTATGAGCTGGAACCGCTCGATTTTAACCGATAGCGGTGGATTCCAGGTTTTTTCGCTGGGGAAGCTCCGCAAAATTACTGAGGAAGGTGTGATGTTTCAATCACACCTTGATGGGTCTCGACACTTGCTCAGCCCTGAAAAATCAATGGAGATCCAGGCGGCGCTTGGCTCAAACATTGTGATGGCGTTTGATGAATGCACCCCCTATCCCGCCACCCGCGAACAGGTTGCTGTTTCACTTGAACTGACTGCCCGCTGGGCCAAACGTTCACGTGACGCTTTTGATCGTCTCGCCGACCACGAACGCCAGGCCCTGTTTGGCATTGTTCAGGGTGGGGTTCACCCTGACTTGCGGCTGCGTTCGCTGGAAAGTCTGGTTGAAATCGGGTTTGAAGGGTATGCCATCGGGGGGCTGAGTGTTGGCGAGTCAAAAGAGCAAATGTATGATACCACTGAGTTTATCGCTCCACGACTCCCTGCTGACAAACCTCGATATTTAATGGGCGTCGGCACCCCGGAAGATCTGGTCGAATGTGTGGCACGTGGGGTGGATATGTTTGATTGTGTGATGCCAACCCGCAATGCCCGCAATGGCCAGGTGTTTACCTCACGCGGCAAGGTCAATATTAAGAATGCCACCCACATCCGGGAAGACCGGCCCATTGATCAGAATTGTGCCTGTCGGGTATGTCAGCGGTATTCACGCGCCTATGTCCATCATCTCTATCGAACCGGTGAAATCCTGGCCTCAATCCTGTGCACCTACCACAATATCCACTTCTACCTTGACACTATGCGGGGCATCAGGCAATCTATCCGGTCTGGTCTGTTCTCGGAATTTCGGGAATCTCTGCTCGGTAACCTCACGTCAGGAGAATAAGCACAAGTTTTGAGCAAAGCGCCAATGCGCCGGCATGGAGCTTTGCTCTGCGGTGTTTCTTTTTGAGCTGCAATGCATTTAGACCTTCTTTTGTTTCTTCAAAATAGCGGCGGCAGTGCGCTCAGTGCCTTCTTGCCTCTCATTATCGTCATTGGCATTTTCTTTTTGCTCGTTATTCTGCCCCAACGCAAGCAACAGCAGAAACACCAGGAAATGCTCGACAACCTCAAAAGTGGTGACAAAGTGATTGCCCTGGGTGGGTTGATTGGTACGGTGATGAGCGTCAGTGCCAAGGACAATACAGTTCAATTGCAAATTGCTCCTTCGGTACGGGTTGAGGTTGTTCGAAATGCCATCACTGCCCTGCAGCAAGAGAAATCCGAGAAATAAGCTTCGATTTTTAGATTCATGATTTCAGGTTGACTACTGTCCTGATCAGGGCTGGTTTGACCGAAATCGTGGACGTTTTCATGAGGATTGAGAGAATGCGTAAGAATTTGCTCCAGCGTGCCCTCCTTATCTTATCTGTCACGGGTATCTGTCTATACCTGACACTGATTGGCTATCGCCAGCCAACGATGAAGGATTTTACCTCCTGGTCACAGGTCAAAACCAACCTGGCAAACAATCTCAAACTTGGACTTGACCTCAAGGGTGGGTCCCAGTTGTTGATGCAGGTCCGGGCTGAAGAAGTCATTGCCCAGGTTACCAACAACAACGTTGAAGCCGCCAAAACCCGGCTTCAAAAGAAGGGAATTGCGGTTGCCAACGCCAGCAGTGCCCGACCGGGCCAGGTGGCTGTCACCATCTCGGATGCAACTCGGGTTCAAGAAGCCGAAACCGAACTCCGCCTGGATCTTGATAAACAGGAATGGGCTTCTTCTATCAGCGGCAGTACCATTACCTTTACTCTCAATGAGACCGCGGCTGAAGCCATCCGTGAGCAATCCGTGACCCAGGCCATGACGATTATTGATAATCGTGTCAACGCCTTTGGGGTGGCGGAGCAAAGCTTACAGCGCTATGGTCGGCAAAACACGTACCAGATTCTGTTGCAATTGCCTGGGGTGGATGACCCGGAACGTGTCAAAAAGACGCTGGTTCTGGAGTCAAAACTCGAACTTCGGCCAACTGATTCACCATTCCAGACCTATCCCTCACTTGACGAAGCTCAAAAGGCGGCTGCTGGGAAAAAAGATAGTGAAGGGAATGAATTTGAGCCATTGCCCTATGACGAACGGGGTGATGATGAAACTGAAGCCGCCACACCACCTGCGACCCCTGACCCAGCCAAACCCGCTGTCTATGTTTTGATTGCAAAGAAGAATGTGATTACGGGTGGCGATATTCGTGATGCCCTGGCACTTCCAGCCGATGCGGCTGGCCAGGATTACAAAATCAATTTCCGCTTAAAGCAGGCTGGTGCTGAAAAGTTCAAAACCTGGACTGGCGCCAACATTGGCAAAAACCTGGCCATTGTCCTCAACAACCGGGTGAAATCGGCGCCCTCAATCCGGTCCGAGATCAGTGATTCGGGTGAAATTACCGGGAACTTCACCAAGCAATCAGGTGAGGACCTCGCTCTGGTGTTGCGCTCGGGTGCGCTGCCAGCCCGGGTCGAATACATTGAAGAACGAACAGTCGGCCCATCACTTGGGGCTGATTCAATCCGAAGCGGTGTTCTGGCTTCGGTGGCTGGTTTGATCTTCATCATGATTTTCATGGGAATCTACTATCAGTTTTCAGGGATCAACGCCATTGTGTCATTGATTTTGAACCTGATTATGTTGATTGCCGCACTGGCGATGTTTAGTGCCACACTGACCCTTCCTGGAATTGCTGGTATCATTTTGACGATTGGGATGGCGGTTGACTCGAATGTGCTGATCTTTGAGCGCATCCGTGAAGAACTCAAACTTGGAAAGGCGGTTGTTTCCGCGGTTGAGACTGGGTTTGCCAAAGCGTTCATTACCATCATCGACACTCACGTGACCACGATTGTGTCCTCCGTTTTCTTGTTCATTTTTGGGACTGGGCCAATTCGTGGGTTTGCGATCACCCTCATCATTGGGTTGCTTGCCAACCTGTTTACCGCCACCTTTGTGTCGCGGACGATGTTTGGGTATACGCTGTCACGAAAAGAACGTGTCACCAGCCTGAGCATCTAAAGATCAATCGGGTTCAGGGTTTTGAGGAACTCCAACTTTCCCAATGGTTGAAACCCTGAACCCTGAACCCTGAACCCTGACCAGACCATTCCACCAATACTTCATACAGCTATGATTGAGATTTTTAAGAACCCCAATTACGACTTTCTTGGCAAAGCCAAGTTCTTCATTGCTTTTTCCGTGATTCTGTCGATTGCCGGGATCATTTCAATGGTTACCCGTGGGTTTAACCTGGGGGTTGATTTTGCCGGCGGTTCAAAAGCGACCGTTCGATTTAAATCAGATCCAAGTGAAGATCGCGTTCGAGGCGCACTGGAAAAGGTAGGGATTGCCGGCGATAAAATTACACTTCAGCGGTCAGGTCAGCGGATTGGCCAGGGGGCACCACGCTTTGAAATGATCCTCACCGTGCCTGATATCCCCAAAGATAAAATTATCGAGGCATTGGAAAAACACTATCCCCAGGCAGCAGCGCCAGCCGGGCTTACCAATCTGAATAATGGCGGCGCTCGTGAAATCGCCAGTATTCTGTTTGAAAAAGATCCGCTTTCCTTTAAGACCAACCTTCCGCCCGGAGATGCTGAAAAGGAATACAACCGGTTTGCTGAAAGCGTGATTCGATATCGAACCGCTGCCCCAGCCGGCTTGATCACTGATCTCAACCAGATTCCAGTGGATGGTTTTGACGCCAAGTTTCGCGAAGCGCTTCCAAAATTTTTCTACGCGGGTGAATTTAGCCTGATCGGGTTTGAAAACGTTGGCCCCCAGGTTGGACAGGATCTGCAGCGCCGGGCGATTTTAGTGACGTTGATTTCCTGCCTCGGAATGCTTGTCTTCATTGCCTTCCGGTTTGAATGGATTTACGGGGTGGCCGCGATTGTGGCTACCCTGCACGACGTCATTGTCACGCTTGGGATGTTTTCATTGTTTCAGTGGGAGATTTCGCTGACGTTTATCGCCGCTATTTTGACCCTGATCGGGTACTCGATGAACGACACCATCGTGATTTTCGACCGTATCCGGGAAACATTAAAGATCCGGCGACGTGAAGATCTGACCAAGGTGACCAACGATGCAATCAACCAGACGTTGTCGCGAACCATTATCGCCTCCGGGTTGACCTTTCTGTCCGTGGTGGCCTTGCTTTTGTTCGGTGGGGAAGTTCTCAAGAGCTTCTCACTGGTGCTGGTAATTGGGATTTTGATTGGGACTTATTCTTCAATTGCCGTCGCGAGCCCGATTATGATCTGGTGGAAACGACGTGAAGAAGCCCAGCGTCAGCAGCAGGAAACTGAAAAGAAAACATCCAAGAAAAAGGGTGCCAGTGAATCAAATCCAGCCAAGCTTGAATCGAAAACCACGGCCAAATCGGCGCCAGCCGCCCGGTAATCGCTGATTTGATCCTGACTCAGACTGTGATACAGCCACTTGCAAAAAGCGTGTCTTTTTGTGAGTGGCTTTTCTTCTGCCTGCCAGAAAAAAAATCCGATTTTCCTCCGGTGAAAAAATTCCGGAAGCGGAAAAAAAGTGGGAACAAACCCTGGAACAGGGTGTCAAATGGGGTGAAGAGTGAAGTTGAAATATGAGTCATAAACAGACTCAATTTCGGTATTTTGAATCACTCGATAACGCCGGTATCTGAGAAAAGTGCTTGACTTGGCTTGTAGGTGAACGGTAATCTCTGTGCGTCACAAGCCTGTCACAACAATCAACACAATCAAATCACACACGGAGTTAAGGACCTGTAACTACTCGGGAAAACTCCACGCTCAATCCAGTTTTACGCTTCCACCACGGATTTTCTATTTTCTTGTAAAGACGAACTAGCTCGAAAAACGGGCTACTTGGTCAAGCCAAAGTGTTTTCTGGCGCAGCCTCCGATGGAATTGGAAGTTGGTCTGGGCGTCCGTCATCAGGTTCGTTACGCGACGTGTGCGGCAGGCACAGGCACTTCACAGACCTTCGGCGTGAATATTCGAGGGAGGGAAAGTAGGCCAAATTACTATGTTCAATAACCTGGTTGAATCAACGTCGCATCGTCCGGAGGCAAAACGGAACGCCACGTTTATTGCGGTCACATTTGCCATTTGGACACTGGTTTTCCTGGGAGCATTGGTGGCTGGGGTCCTCTACTTCAATGCTCAGTTGGATGAACAGCTCTCCAAAATTGAGATTGACGTCTCATTTTCAGGCGGTGCTCCACCACCGGTTGCTACCGGACCCAAACCAAAGGTACAGCCCAAAGCCGTCCCGGTTGCCGCCCCTGTTTTTGCCCCACCCAAAGAGGCCCCCAAAGAAATTGTAAACACACCACCACCGCCAAAGATCGCGGTATTTGACCCAAATGCAACCGGCCCGTCTGGCCCGTCTGGCCCGTCTGGCCCGGCCACTGGGTTGGGTGGGTTTGGAGATGGCGATGGGGATTTTGGGGATGGTGACGGAGCCGCTCCCCGCCCTGCACCACCGCCGCCACGACCGCCAGATCCGCCTCCGACCCCATCAGTGGTCCGGCGCAGTGAAGGCGTTATCCGTGGAAATGCCAGCAATCGTATCACGCCGGACTATCCGCCTCTGGCTCGTTCGGCCCGCGTGGCTGGTGATGTGGTGGTTGAAATTACCATCTCGGAAGATGGCGATGTCATCGCCGCTCGCTGTGTCAGCGGTCATGCTCTTTTGCAACAGGCTGCGCTCAGCGCCGCCCGTCGTTGGAAGTTTAAGCCGACGTTGCTCAACAATACACCCGTGAAAGTCACTGGTATTTTAACCTTCCGCTTTACACTCTAAAGTGGGTTCTTGCCCCAGCGCAGGACTGAGCAACACACGCTTTTGACACAAAATTGTCAACTGAAACCTGGAAATTGATGAGGGCACAGGGTGAGCGTTTTGGTTTTCACCCTGTGCTTAAAAATCGCAATTGTTAAAGTCTGAATTGATCAGAATTTGTTTTGGAGGGAGACAACAGTCATGACATTGGTTTTGGCAAAGCTCGGAATTTGGATGATGCAGGTAACCCCCGTGCTGGCTTTCTTTCAGGAAGCCGCCCCAGAAGACTTCTCAATGCTGGGAATGATCAAAAAGATGGGGTTCGTCGCCCTGTCCGTGGCCATCATTCTTGCGTTGATGTCAATTTACTCAATCGCCATCATGGTGGAACGATTCTTGACCTACAACGCGGCCAAGAAACAATCCCGTGAATTTGCACCAAAAGTTGCGCAAGCCCTGAAGGACGACCGCATCGAAGAAGCGATCAACATTTCAGACCGCCACAAAAAGAGCCACCTCGCCATTGTGGTCAACGCCGGATTGCAGGAATTCCGGGCTCACCAAATGGACTCACAGATTTCAGGTGAAGTGGTTGAAGCTTCGAAACGTGCCCTGCAACGCGCCACTGCCGTGAAAATGGCTGAATTCAAGCGCGGCCTGTCAGGTCTGGCCACCATCGGTTCCACTGCTCCCTTCGTGGGATTGTTTGGAACAGTGGTCGGGATCATCAACGCCTTCCAGGAAATGAACAAGCAGAAAGCAACCGGTATCGGTGCGGTGGCCGGCGGTATTTCTGAAGCCTTGATTGAAACGGCCTTTGGTCTGGTTGTGGCCATCCCCGCAGTGTGGATGTTCAACTACTTTACCGGTAAGGTTGAAGCTTTCCAGGTTGAAATGGAAAACTCATCCTCAGAATTGATTGACTACTTCTTGAAGCGTCGAGGAGCAAAGTAAGCTATGGGAATGTCAACTGGTAGTAGCAGCAGCTACAACTCAGAAATCAACGTGACTCCCCTGGTTGACGTGATGCTGGTGTTGCTGATCATTTTTATGGTGATCACGCCACTCTTGTCGGAAGGTGTCAAAGTCGCCCTCCCCGAATCCGAATATGGGAAGGAAGATGAGGATATCACCAAGGATGATTCGGTGGTGGTTTCCGTCGCTGGGGTTGGCATCGTGTACCTTGGCAAGGAGTCAATCAGCAAAGACAGCCTGGGCGAGAAGTTAAAGGAAAAGATGGCCAAGGCTGCTCGTGACCGGACATCGCAGGTGGTATATGTTCGGGCTGAGAAAACAGTACCCGTCGGGGAAGTCTATGACGTTATCAAGGCCGCCCAGGACGCAAACGTTCCGAACCTTGGGTTAGTCACCGAGAAGAGAAAATAAGCCCTCGGGCCGCTCTGCAATCGGTGTAATCTGATGGTTGGAAAGTCTTTGACGGAAGCAACAGAACGCCATGCCTGTTGCTTCCACACTGTTCTTGGGACGATGGATCATTTTGCGGTGAAGTGTTAAGGAGATAGAAACATTATGGGAATGTCAGCCGCCGGGGGTGGCAGCAATGCCAAACCAAACATTAACGTGACCCCATTGATTGACGTGTTGCTGGTGTTGATCATCATTTTTATGGTGGTTAAACACAGTGATCCTCACAAACTGGACAGCGATGTGCCAGAAAAGACACCAGAAAACTTAACGGCGCAGCCTCCAAGTCGATTGTTTTTTATTGAGTGTGATGAAAACGGGAAAAACATCAAACTCAATACATTGCCGATGAACACGCCAGAGGAATTAGCCAGTCGTCTGAAATCAGAATTGAAAAACCGGTTACCCGATGACCGGAACGTGTTTATCAGTGCACCACGCAACACAAAATATGAGTATGTGGCCAATCTGGTTGATATTGTTCGTGGGGCAGAACCTGACCCGCAGAACAAAACCGTCCGGGTGGGGTTGGATCACGAAAACAAAAAATAGCCAATCCCAGTTTTTTCCTCAGCCTGCGCTCACGGATCTTCCAACAGGCCAAGCCATCCTCTAAATAGCTTCAGAATTACTCTTCGTCAGGTGTAAAAATTATGAACCGAACTGAAGTCATCTCACCGTGCCATCGACGGTCAATGGCCCGACGCATTCTGTTGAGTATAAGTCTTTGCTTCTTCGTGACCAGTTTCACGGGGTGTTTTTTATACCAGAATTTGCGTGCCAAAGATGACCTGAACAACGGTGTGCGGTTTTTCAACGCCAGTATGTATCAGGAAGCGGCTGACAATTTCAAATCAGCCTACACACGTAATCCAGAATTGGTGCAAGCCAAGCTATTTTATGCCACGGCGCTATTTAAAATGGCGACCAACGCAACCGACGAAGCTGCCAAAAAGAAAAGCATTGATGAAGTGCTCCGGTTCTCAAAGAGCCTGTTGGAAAGTGGTGATTCTGGGAAACTCAATGATGATCAAAAGAAAATCATCCACCAGGCCATCATCAGTGCTTATGGACTCTTGAAAGATGACAAGAGTCAGCGGGAATGGTGGGAACGGAAAAGTAAACTGCCCACACTCACCACGACGGAAAAGTCAGAGTGCTATTTCCAAATGGCCAAGATCGATCTGGAGCAAATGTCAGACCTGGTTGATAAATATAAAAACAAACCAACTCCAGAGGAGCCATTTCCGGCTGTCATGTATAAAACTCTTGACCAGTGGGAACCAAAAGACAAGGAAGAATTTAACCGTCTGGCGTTGCAAGGGTTAAAGTTTGCCAATCAGTCAATTTCAACGGATGCGGACAACGAATATGGGTTCCGGACCAAGGCTGCGATTCTGGACCGCCAGATTGCCCTTGAAACCGATAAGGACAAAAAAGCTGAGATGGAGCGTGAACGCAACAGTACACGCGACAAGGCTGAAGAAATCAACCGTCGTCGGGCCGCTGAAACAACCGGACAGGCTGGCTAGTCAGCCTGATATGGTCAGACCCCAAACCAGTCGAACCCCAACGAGCAGGTACTTTGTGCCTGCTCATTTTTGTATTTGGGTATTCTTAACCGGAAAGAACCAGCGTCGTAAAATTTCACCCTTAATTGACTTTGCTATACTTTGACCAACGTTTGTATTTCGAGGAAGCCGCACAGGGAAGCAGGAGCATAGATACCCATGATTCGGATTGAAGATATCCTGGACAAAATTGAACGCTATAACCCCACTGCGGACCTGGATCTTCTGCGCCGGGCGTATCTGCTCTCAGCGAAAATGCACAAAGGACAGGTCCGGAAATCAGGCGAGCCATACCTGACGCATCCAATGGAAGTCGCCAATATTCTGGCTGATCTCAAGCTGGATGTGGTGTCGATTTCAACCGGATTGCTCCACGATGTCGTTGAAGATACACACGTGACAGTCGAAGAGATTGAACAACAATTTGGCAAGGAAATTGCCGAACTGGTGGATGGGCTGACCAAAATTGCACACATTGAAAACGCATCTCGTGAAGAGCGCCAGGCGGAAACCATGCGCAAAATGCTCCTCGCCATGGTCAGTGATATCCGGGTGATGCTGGTCAAACTGGCAGATCGCCTGCACAACATGCGGACCATGGAATGCATGGCGCCGCATAAACGGGCGGCCAAAGCCCAGGAAACTCTCGACGTCTATGCCCCGATTGCTCACCGGTTAGGGATGGGTAAGATTCGGGGTGAGCTGGAAGATCTGAGTTTCCAGTATTTGTATCCAGATGACTTTCTTCAGTTAAAAGCCATTGTTGAAAAACGCCGCGAAACCCTGGAACCCTATCTCGATGAAGTCAAAAAAGAAATCAACCGCCAGATGACGCTGCATGGGATTCGAGTGGTTGATATTCAGGGCCGAATCAAGCGGTTATACAGCCTGTTTTTAAAATTGAAACGCCAGCGAATCCCAATTGATCAGGTGTATGACCTCATGGCGGTCCGGGTGATTACGGAGACGTTACCGGATTGTTATGCGGCACTTGGGGTGATTCACAATACCTGGAAACCGGTGCCGGGTCGGTTTAAAGACTGGATTGCCATGCCGCGAAATAATATGTACCAGTCGCTCCACACTTCGGTGGTGGGTGAAAAAGGTCAGGCGTTTGAAATCCAAATCCGAACTGCCGATATGCACAAGGTAGCTGAGGAAGGGATTGCGGCTCATTGGAAATATAAGGAAGGCAAAGCCAGTGTTTCCCAAAAGGATGATGAAATGTACCTGTGGCTCAAACGACTGGTTGAGTGGCAACAGGAAGTTTCAGATTCCAGGGAATTTATGGATGACCTCAAGGTCAATCTCTATCCAAATGACGTCTATGCGTTTACCCCGAAAGGAAAGGTTCTTGAATTACCACGGGGCGCAACGCCGATTGATTTTGCCTATGCCATCCATAGCGATGTTGGTCAAACCTGTGCCGGGGCCCGGATCAATGGTCATATCGTCAAACTGTCCTACCAGATCAAAAATGGCGACGTCGTTGAAATTTTGACCTCCCCCAATGCCCGCCCATCCCGCGACTGGTTAAAAATGGTGAAAACCGGTCGTGCCCGGACCCGAGTTCGTAAATATCTGGCGGAAAGTGAGCGGATCCGGGCACTTGAAATTGGCCGAAAAATGCTTGACCGCGAAGCGGAGCGGTTCAAGCTCAATGTGAAAAAAGAAGTCACTGAAATTGAACTGCAGCGAATTGCTCCGGAATATGGCCTGCAACGGGCCGATGACATCATTTCGGCTATTGGTTACGGCAAGTTGGAAGCGCGCAATGTTTTATCAAAATTGGTTTCGCCACAACGTCTGGCCGAAGTCGAAGATGCCTCGAAAGATCCAACCGGGTTAAAGCAGGTCGGCAAGTTTATCAAACGAGTCCTGCGGCTTGGTACTGACCGAATCCAGGTCCGGGGTGTTGATGATGTGATGGTGTTCCGGGCGAAATGTTGTAATCCAATCCGAGGTGAGAAAATCATTGGCTACATCACTCGGGGGAAAGGGGTTGCTGTTCATCAGGTTCAGTGTCCCAATGCCCAGGCGCTGATGATTAACCGCGAACGAATTATTGATGTTGAATGGGTGACCGATGATTCGATGTCAGCCTCCTATGCTGTCAGTTTCACGGTTGTGACTGAAAACCGGCAGGGAATGCTGGCTGATTTAACGGCTGCCATTTCAAACATCAAAACTGATATTCGTGATGCCCGGGCTTCGGTTTCAGATGATGGGCGGGGACGCATCAATATCACGGCTGAGATTTATGATGTGAAACACCTTGAGCGTGTGATGCGGGCTGTTCGAACAGTCCCAGGCGTCGTGGATGTTGAGCGCCGCTTTGAAGCTGGAAACGGCAACCAGACATGATGATTGTAGATAACAGAGTGACAAGGTGACCAACTGACAGCCTGATCAGATTGTTACTCAATCACGTGGTTATTGTGTCATTTTATCATCTGGTCACTTCGTCATTTTTTTAGTCACCTGTCACCTTCTCACTCTATGCTGTTATATGAACTCAACGCCCGTTTAAATGGGATGACGTTCGAGAAAATAACCCTCGAAGAACTCATCTATCTCAAAAAGCTCCAGTTTGATGCCCTCTGGCTCATGGGCATCTGGCAACTGAGCCCCCTTGGAATCAAGCTTTCTCAACGTCACGCCTCAGATTTTTGCGGCTCTCCATACGCCATTTATGAGTATCAGCCCAACCCGGCACTGGGCGATGTTTCAGCGTTACGCGCATTGCGTGATCGGGTACATCAGGCTGGTTTGAAACTCATTGTTGATTTTGTCCCCAACCATTTGGCGCTGGATACGCCGTTGATTGATCAGCACCCTGGCTATTTCATCCAGAGCAGTCCCCGAATGCGGCAGGAATATGCCAACGATTATTACCTCCACATGTCAGGGCGTCGCCTGGCCCATGGGAAAGATCCATATTTCCCAGGTTGGGAAGATACCGTCCAACTCAACTATGCGAGTGTCGGGTTGCGGGCGCATATGCGCAAAGTCTTAAAGTCAATCGCCACGGTGGCAGATGGTGTCCGGTGTGATATGGCAATGCTGGTTTTGCGAAATCAGGTCAAACGGCAGTGGTTTACCCGGCTTCCCCAGGAAAAATTTGATGAGTTAATGCCCCATGAATTTTGGGACGAAGCCATTGCCGAAACCCGAAAAGTAAACCCGGAATTTCTTTTTATCGCCGAAGCCTATTGGGATACTGAACCCTACCTCATCCAGCTTGGGTTTAACTACACGTATCACAAGCGGTTATATGATGTGCTCCTGGGCGAGTCACCTGCCCAGGCTGTCAATCATCACTTACGGCATACCAGTGACGCTTTTCTACAGCATGCCGTCCATTTCATTGAAAACCACGATGAAGATCGGGCGGCAGCTCGCTTTTCACCCCAGGCTGGACAGCGGGCAGCCGCCCTCATCGGGTTGTTACCAGGGATGCTTCTGATTCATCAGGGCCAAATGGAAGGAATGACCGAAAAACTTCCGGTGCAACGGCTCAAGCCGCTTTACCCACATACCCCGGATAAAGAACTCGAGGCGTATTACCGCACTTTATTAAGTGTTGCGGCCCATCCCTTATTTCGCAACGGGCGCTGGGCCTGGACTGACTCAAACTGGAAGGACGGGGTGTGTTTCTGGCGTCAGGATGGTGAAACGCTGGTTCTGGTGGTAGTTCCAATCGGGCGAAAATCAATCCGGCTTCCACAATATTTAAAGGTTGATCTGCCACCGCGTGAGTGGGGAACGTCTGTGCCTTTGACAGCTCGAAGCTGGTGGAAAAACTCAAAGCCGTTTCCCCTTGGCATTGAAGCCGACACCCTGACCATCAAACGGGCGGATGTCCGCAAAAGCCTGCATCCGACGCTGGAGGCCATTGTGATCGAGGCTGTCTCATAAAACCAACCAGCCGTGGGAAATGAGGGAGACGTGAAAGTTCCTGTGACGCGATATGAGCGATTCCAAAAAGTCCTTGCGGTACTTCGCTGCCCAGGCTGCCAGAAAATCGGATTTGAGTTTGAGTTTGATGCCGAAAAGCCAGAGGCCAAAGCCCAGTTGACCGGGATCATCCGCTGCCTGCACTGTGTCAAAACTTTTGTCAGTGAAGAAGGCATTGTGGATTTGCTCCCAGATGGACCAACGGGGTTGACGGTAGCCCAGTGGTCAGGCCAGACGAGCGCCGTTTCCTGGTTGTATGAACGCATCTGGCGCAAGCGAGCACTGGGGTTGATGACCGGCCAGGCTTTTCCTCCAGAACGGGAATATCAGGTACTCGCCGAATATTTGCAGGCATCACTGGCAGCCACTTCGCACCTGTTTTTGGATCTTGCCTGTGCCACAGGCTATTATGGGCGCGCCCTGGTTGATTTTTTACAGAAAAACCATCGGGGAGATGGACCCGATGTGGTGATTGGGCTTGATATTTCACACCCAATGCTCAAACAGGCACTGGAATATGCCCGAGAAAGTCAAACCGTGGATCACACAATTTTCATTCGAGCAGATGCCACCAGCCTTCCCCTGGCTGATGGGTGTCTGGCTGGGATTGCCTGTGGTGGATCGCTCAATGAATATCGTGATGCCTTTCGGGTGCTGGTGGAAGGGAAGCGGGTTCTGGAGCGCCAAAAAGGCCGGTACTTTGTGATGAATTTGTTGAAGCCGGAAACGGTAGGGGAAAAGATTCTTCAGTCAACGTTGACGTTTGGAAGCGGCCTGACATTTTTCACCAAAGCTGAAGTGAAAGACCTGTTTTATCGGGCCGGACTTGAACTGGGCCGCCACGAAACAGTGGGCCTGGTGGCTTTTTCTGAATTAAATCGAAAGTAACCAGATAGTGTCTTGCAACCTGTTGATTTTCAAAAGACATGGCCTTCCGACTTGCCTCAACCATTATCCTCAAACGAAAAAAATGGCACCAGTTTTGTCTGGAGCACCAGGCGCTGATTGATATGACTTGTTTGCCGATGACGGTGTTTGAGACCTGGGAGCGATTTGAAGATTTTCTCCTCCATGGCTATCTGGACCATCACCCAAATCCGGCAGCCGCCACCATTGATACTTTGACAGAAGATCAAAAACAGGTTTTCAATCTCTTGAAGCAACAGTTTGAAGACACCTGGTACAGGTGAAACTGCCGAGCCCCCCCTTTCCCTGGCTTCCCCCGGTGTCAGGTGCGGGAAATTCCAGGAATCCTTTTCCTTTTTCCTCTGCCCCAGTATCATTTTCCGGAATAAACCGATCAAAGGTCTAAACCATTGGTTTGCTCCCACCCGTAAGAACCGATAACCTTCAAAAACCTAACCGAACTCTTCAAAAATATGTGCTGGTCAAACCATCAGGTTTGGAACGTGCGTGATGGTTATGCCAGGACATCATCCTCAACTTGTACCGGGTACCGCTGTATCTTTGGAAAATTCAGTACTGGAAATTCTCGGCCATAGATTCCAGGTTCTTTAGAGGTGGCGATTGATTGAAAGAACGACATCTCCGTTACCCGGTGGTCCCCAGGTCACTTAAGAACACAATGTTGAATCAACTTTCAGAAAAGCCTTTGTTTTTTCGATGTGTCCTGGCGATTGGAGTCGTTGTGGCTGGGTATTATCTGTTTGCGCTCGTTATGATTGGGCGATATGGGACACTCACAAAAGACTTTGGCTGGAAAGCCACTCCGCAAGCGGCAGGTGTGATTGTTACTGAAGTGGATACGGCTGGGCCAGCGGCAGGAAAACTCCAGGTTAAAGACCGGATTCTGGCAATCAACGGTGAGTCGCGGATTCAAGGCGGTGCCCGTGACCGGGCATACTGGCTTAATCTGCGAAATATTATTCCTGAGCAGCCCTATCGTCTTACAGTTGCTCGTCAATCAACTGAGTTTGACGTTCAACTTGAAGCGCGACTGATACGGGACTTCCGGAATTTTATCGGTATTCCTTGTTATTCCTTGTTATTTACTGGTCAGCCTGGCTTTTTATTTGGTTGGGATGTTGATCGGTCTTTCAAAGCCTGAAGATCGTGTGGCCCGACTGGCGTCAATGGCGTCATTGACGATGGCCGCGATTCCATATTTTCGAGTCCTCGAACCCCTGAGTATCTTTTTCCAACCGTTAGAACTCGGAATGTACTACCTGACGGCGAGCGTCTACCCCGTCAATTTTGTGATTGCCTTTCATTTTTATTATAGCTTTCCTCAGGGAGCGCCGAAGTCAAAGTTTTGGGAAAGCGTCAAGTATGTATTGTATTCGCTGAGCATTTTGCTCACCGTTGCTTATCGTGGGTTGGATGTGGTGACGTTGTTTCCAACCTCGGATGCGGTAGCCATTTTTACCTCTTACCCGCTACTGTTTCAGCTTCAAACAACATTGACGTTGATATTATATCTACTGGTCCTCTCTGGGATTTTTGTGGTGGTGGTTCGGAATTACCGGCTGGTTCCTGAAGGAGACCAGCGCCGGCGAATCAAGCTGGTGGTCTATAGCACGGCTGCCGGAGTGGCACCATTCCTGTTAAATATTGTCCTGGAAGTGTTTACCGGAGTGATTAGTACTGGAATGTTATTGATTTCAGAGCTGGCCCCGATCATTATTCCGGTTGGACTTGGGTATACAATCATTAAACACCGGGTATTTAACATCCAGGTGGTGATTCGCCGCGGGGTACAGTACCTGCTGGCAAAAAACGCCTTACGGGCATTGATTTCGCTCCCCTTGATGGCCCTGGTTGTTACTCTCATTATCAACCCTAACCGTACGGTGAGGGAAATCCTGATTCAAAATCGGCTTCTGGTGACAGTTTCAATCCTGGCCGGAGCAGGCTTAATTTTTCGCCAGCAGGTAACCAAATGGATTGATCGGAGATTTTTCCGTGAAGAGTACAACCAGGAACAGATCATGTTGCGGCTGATTCAGGAAATGAAAACCTTGAATTCATTTTCTGAGATTTCAAAACTGGTGAATAAAGAAGTCGAGGCGGCGCTGCACCCGAAATCAATGTATGTCTTTGAGAAAGAACAGCATCTGCAGGCTCAGACGTTGGTGTATTCAACCCATCGGCTTCCTCAGCAGCTTTCAATCCCAGACAATTTTCAGTTATTGAGAACCCTGGAGCTGGATCCGCAAGTATTAGAGGCGCCATTTACGCTGAAAAAACCGCTCCCGCATCACGAACTGGAGTGGCTTGAAGAACTTGGTGTCAATTTGATGGTCCCCATGTGCGGAACCGATCACCGTTTAATTGGGTTGCTATTGCTTGGAGAAAAAAAGTCAGAAGAGCCTTACACCCCAACCGATCAAAAATTGTTGCTGGTGATTGCCGAGCAAATGGCCGTGGTATATGAAAATACCCGGTTAAAGGAACGGGTTGGTCGGGAACAGACGTTGCGCAAGCAGGTGCTGGAGCGCCTGGAAGAACAAAACATCAATATTGTCAAAGAATGCCCCACCTGTGGCGTCTGTTATGATAGTACTGATGAATATTGCCCAAAAGATAATACCGAACTGACGTTGTCATTGCCGGTCGAGCGCGTAATTGAGCGGAAATACCGGCTGGAGCAATTGCTTGGAAAGGGTGGCATGGGGGCCGTGTATGAAGCCACTGATTTACGGCTTAACCGACGAGTCGCCATTAAAATCATTTTGAGCAGTATGTTTGGGAATCCGGCAGCACTTCGCCGATTTGAGCGGGAAGCCCGGGCGGTGGCGATGTTAAACCATCCCAATGTGATTGCCGTCTACGATTATGGTCGAACCAGCACGGACGGTGCTTTTTTAGTGATGGAACTCATTACAGGTATTTCCCTGCGTGAAGCCACCCGCCGCTTGGGAGGTGTTCTGGATCCGGAAACGGCAGCCAACTGGTTTGAGCAAATCCTGAGCGGTATTCAGGCAGCGCACGAATCTGGAATTGTTCACCGGGATCTAAAGCCTGAAAATATCCTGCTTATTGAGCAGGCCGACGGCCAGAAGATCTTGAAAATTCTTGATTTCGGGTTAGCGAAGATTAAACCAACTGATGGGACAGAAGTCAGTAGCATTACCGAAGCTGGGACTGTCATGGGAACCATGGGGTATATGTCACCCGAACAATTTTCAGGCGAGGAAGTTGATGAACGAACTGATTTATTTACCGCAGGTGTGATGGTGATTGAGGCGCTGACCGGGCAGTTGCCATTCCGTAAACGCACGATGAACGAATATCTGGCGTCGCTGATGTTTGACCAGTTTCATCTACCGGGGGATTTACCCCAAACACAACACCTTGATCGAGTGCTGCAAAAGATACTGGCCAAAGAGCGGTCTGAGCGCTATCCAACAGCCCAGGCAATGAAGCAAGCATTGATTCCGGCAATCCGTCAGTGCCCACCCCTGATGGTGTCTCAACCACCGGAAACCGGATTTCATCAGACCCTGGATGGGATCAGCGGCGGCACGGGGATCAACACCCTCGCCGACTCTGAACGTGGTGCCGACAATCAAACCATTTCAAAATTTGGTACCGCTGGCAATAACCAGACACTGACCGATCTCTCGATTGGGAACAATCAGGTAACAGTTATCAATCCAGCGGAAGAGAAAACTCTGGACTCCTGACCAGTCATCAGCAGATGCCGGGCACAGGAGATTTGAAAAATCTGAGAAACCGCAGGACTCTTGTGGTACTTGACTGGTTCGTGTGCTCTGGAATGGTATCATTTCGTCATCAACTTCATCCCCGCAAAATTTAGAATCTGTTCCGGTTATAGTAATTCAAAATGGCTTCACCTGATCCAATCAATATCTTTCCGTCAATGTCAATTCCTTCAACTCTGGCTTTTCCTCCTGGTGAACTTTCTGCCAGGGCTGTCCCGGCTCAGGCTGTCCCACGGTGGGTTCTTTGGCTCAATCAAGTTCATCCAGTATGGGTGGCTGCGGTTGTGTTTGGACTTATCGCACTTGGGGGATATGGGAAATCCCGAAATTATGCGGTCTTAAATTTTAAGGCGGCAGGTATTATTTTAGAGGATCGTGCCATCCGATTTCTGGATTGGGCGCACCTGTCCTATATCTTTACCTCGGTTCAGCCGCTTGGATATGCCCCGATTCCTCGGCTCTCGTTTGCCCTGGATTGGGCCCTGTGGGGAACTGACCCAGCCGGGTACCGGGGGACAAATTTTTTATTGTTCTGGCTTGGCGTGACCCTGGTTTTCCTTTTTTTTTATGAAGTGACAGCCAGCCAGTTTACGGCCTGGGCGATTGCGCTGTGTTTTGCTCTGCATCCCGCACAGATCGAAAGCGTTGTCTGGTTAGCTGGTCGGAAAGATGTGCTCGCTATTGTGTTTGGAATGGCTTCCCTCTGGATGTATCGCCGGGCGGTGGTTGATTCAGAAACGATTCACCCGATAGCTACAAGGCATCAGTGGCCGCGCTGGGTCTGGTATGGCGGCAGCCTGATTTTGTTTGGACTGGCGCTGCTGACCAAGATTCAATGGGCAGGTTTGGGGCTGGTGATCATCGCGCTGGATATCTATGAACGACGGCTGAATTCGTGGCGGGTTTTACCCCGGTATGTTCCATTTTTAGCGCTTGGCAGCTTTCTTTTTTGGATGACCCTCAAAATACAAATTGCACAGGTCGGAAAAGCCCCCTTGATTGATATTGTGGCCGTTTGCGAGCGGATTGACCGCTTTGTGTTGACTTTATGGCATCTGGTGTGGCCAGTGAATTTGGCACCGGTTGAACCAGATCCGGCCATGTCAACCTGGTTTTCGATCTTAGGGCTGGGGATTCTGGCATTCATTCTGGCTGAGGCCAGTTCGAGCCTTCGCAAAGGACGGCGTGAGATCTTTTTTGCATCAACCTGGCTGCTGGCGTTTTTACTTCCCTGGGCCAGCTTTGCTGAAATCTCAAATATCGCCATTGACCGGGTGCTGTCGCTGGTTTTACTCAGTTTGCTCTTTCCTTTTGCCTTGGGGTTGACCCGGCTCCCACGAAAAGTAGCGCTTCCGGTGTTAAGTAGTGTGATTCTGGTGCTGGCAATCAGTACGTTCCGGACGATTTCAGTCTGGGAAAGCGATCTGTCTGTTTGGCGAGCGGTTACGGCCAAACACCCAAATGATGTATTTGTATTGGCTTATCTGGCATATGCGGAAACTGAAGCCGGGAATCTCCAGGAAGCACAAAAAGCCTACCAGCGTGGCACCAAAATTACAGAAAACCTGTCTACGATTTACCCGCCTTTGTATGGAGCCGGGTCAAATCTGGCTGCAAAACTTGGGACTGAACCCTTTGAACCGCTTCAATTAGGCTTTAACAACGCACCCTATCAACCTCAGTTATTGATTTATGCTGGGCAGCTTGAAATTATGAAGGGGAAATGGAATCGGGCTGAATATTTTTTTCTGCTGGCAGACCGACTCAACCCATCAACCAGGCTGGCTGGTACTTTAGCCGAAATATATGTTGGGTTGAATAAACCAGAAAAGGGGCTTGGTTATATTGAAAAAGCACTGGCCCACGACCCGTTTCGTGAAGATTACTGGTTGACCAGAGGGAAGTTACTTGAAGCGAGTGGACAGGCTGAGGCCGCAAAATCCGCATACCGCCAAAGTATAACTCTGGCACCAGAGTTGATCGAATCACGGTTTTGTCTGGCTCAACTGGCTTTTCGACAACATGAATATGCGGAAATTGAATCTATATTACACAAAGACAATGAGTTATATCCTAATCTGGCGCTTTCAGCCAGTGCGTTGAATCTGCTGGCTGCTGCGTATCAAAACCAGGGAAAACCACTCCTTGCCTTAGCAACCATGACACAGGTGGTTCAGAAAGAAGATAATCCGGAGTATTGGATTACCCTGGCGCGATTTCAGATTGGACTTCATCAGGATCCACGTGAGTCAATCAATCGGGCATTGGCGTGTGATCCAAACCAGCGCCAGTTGCTAGAAGCTGATCAGCTCTTTGCCCCGTATCTGGAACCAAAGAAATTCGGTTGATGGAACTTGGATTCTGAACCTGGCCTGAAGTTTCACATTGCCGGGGCTGCATAGCCGAGGGAGATCTGAGCGGTCAGGTTCACAGAAGTTGGGTTTTAAGGACAACCGCTCTGTTTTCAATGATGTACCATCCCAGTACAGAGACCAGGCAGGATGGAATCAACACGGCAAGCCAGAAATTGGTACCCGGAATTCGGCAAGTTATCTCGGCTGTTGCCGCTGCCAGTAGTCCCACATATGACCAGGACATAAATCGGATGTGTTTTGAGAGCCAGCTTTGATGCGGTGTTTGTCGTATGGCATACCACACCCCAGTCAGCACATAGCCAAGGCTCACCAGAGCCAGAATATGAAATGGGCCAACCGTCTTAAATAATCGGTACAGGCTCAGGGCGGTGAGATTTAATCCGATCATGGCTGAGAAGTATAAATGCCCCACTGTCCGGTGCAGGCGTGTTCCTTTGGGGAGCGTCACCACCAGCAGGCCAAAAAACAGCGCAATGCTTCCAAAAATGATGTGAATCAATCCAGTCGTATTCATAGCCTTTCCATTTGGGGGAGGGGAGATGACCAGCGAGGACCAGAGAACTGGCTACCGTTCCAGAAGACATTGCCCTTACCCCCAGCTTCCTTTCCAGCGATTTAATCATGTGGAATTGTAAAGTCAGGCCACTGTACGCAGTCAGGTTGGAACAGGACGATTTCTGGTTCTGAACGGTTGAATTTGCCAACTGAATGGTTGGTGATCGCCTGCCCGTTGATTGGCAAACCGGACGGGTTCTGAGACAATCAGGTGTTCAATTCCGAAATCAGCTCCGGCCTGAACTATGCCATCTTCCCACTCAGCTCCTGTTCCACCAACAAACTGGCGACTGCTTCCCCGACATCCAGCCTGGCAGCGGTATGGTCAGGAAATGATGTCATTTATGCCCTATTTTGTGATGGGGATTGTTTTGTCATTGATTCCGTATGGGTTGAATTTTTACGACTGGCAACGGAAAGGGAAAATCTGGCAGGGATTGGTTCATTCACTCACCTTTGGTGTCACCATCAGTTGTACCATCTGGCTGACCTTTGCGGTGGTGTATGGGGTTGCCACCTGGGTGTCTATTCGCCGGCATCAATCACTATTGTTAAAACCATCCATGCGGTTGATTGGAAGTGGTTTGGTGGGAGGGGTGGGTTTGATGCTCGGGATTTGGTTGGCGCTCAAGATCCAAAGTTGGCGAGTCAATCAGCCATTCACGTTGTCAAGTTACTTTTATTCGATGCTCCAGGGGCTCTTTTTTGGGTTGATTTTTTTCTTCCATCTGGCCTACCGGTTTGCCAAAGAGGATGCGCTCAAGCTGGAAGCCAGGGTGGCCGAGACCCGGTATCAGGTGCTTGAGCATCAGATGCAGCCCCATTTCCTGTTCAACGCTTTGAACAGCCTGGCCGAACTCATTGAATCAAATCACGATTCAGCCGCAGACATGGTATATAAGCTCTCTGATTTATACCGGGCCATTGTGACCCATTCGCAAACCAGAACCACCAGTCTCAGGTCTGAACTCTTGATTGTGCGATTATATCTGGAATTAGAACAACTCCGGTTAGGGCATCGGCTTACCTTTGAGATTGAATCTCCAGATGACGATCAGTCAATTTTTATTCCAGGACTGGTTTTGCAAATGCTGGTTGAAAATGCGATCAAGCATGGGGTGGCAGCGTCGCTCGATGGTGGGAAAATTGGCATTCGGATCACCCGACAGGCGGATGGCTGGTACCTGGCGGAAGTGATCAACACTGGATCGTCCACAGGCCAAACAGGAACTGGAACTCAGACTGGATTGACCAATATTCGAGAACGGCTGACGCTCCTCTATGGCACCCACCACAATTTTCAGTTAACGAGCGGCGCCAAGCGCGACATAACCGCCAGTTTCCGGTTTACAGGAGTTCATCTTGACTAGCGAGCGACGTGTCTTGATCGTTGATGACGAACCCCTGGCACTTCAGAAACTCCGCCGGTATCTGGAGCACAGTGGCTATCCAATGCAAATCATTGAAGCCGAAAATGGTCTGCGGGCAGTCGAATTAATCCGTGAGTTTCAACCCGAGATTATTTTTTTGGATATTCAAATGCCTGGGTTTTCGGGGTTTGATGTTTTGCGACAATTTGAACGCCGCCCCTTTCTGGTTATTTTTCAAACGGCGTTTGATCAGTTTGCAGTGCGGGCTTTTGAAGAACAGGCCTGTGATTACTTGCTCAAACCATTTACGCCGGCAAGATTTCAGAAAGCGGTTGCCCTGGCCATGGAACGGCTTGTTGATGAAGAAAAGCTCCAAAAATTAGAGGTAACGCTGGCGAAAGAAGAAGGGCCATTACGACGAATCGCGGTCAAACAGGGCCTGCGCACCAGAATTTTAGAAGATGAGGACATTCACTGTTTTGTCAGTCGTGACCACTGTACCTGTGTGTATTTTGGAAGCCAGGGCGAAGCAATTCTTGATCTGTCATTGACCTATCTGATCACCCGATTGGACCCGGCCCGGTTTCGGCAATTTCATCGCAACAATATTGTCCGAATTGGCGCTGTGCGCCAGATTGTCCACCGGCGCGGCGACGAACTGGTGATCGAACTCTGCAATGGAATGAAATTACCGGTTTCCCGCAGCAACCGACGAATCGTTCGTGAATTACTCAATGAAATGTGTTAGTACTCAGGGTTATTCTTCTGGGGCAATTCAGATTCCCACCCTTGCTTGGCGATAGTTATTCTCGACCACCTGCAACTGAAAGACCTTCTATGCCTTGAAGGGAGTTTGAGACCTTTCAAATTCCTTCAGGCTATGAGGTGATGACTGGTTTCAACGTAGATCAATCAATACTACAAGTAAGACAAAACAGTATCTTATCGTCCAAAATCCCTTATTTTCAAAATTTTATGGATACTCAGTCTCAATCTTCCCTGGGGGCACTCTCTATCAATACCAGCCAGGTTGACCAGGGTTCTGTCGAAAAAACAGACTGGCCGTACTGGCTTGGCTGGATCCGATCTGTCCACCCGGTATTACTTGCAACACTGGTGCTTGGACTCCTGGTTTGGGTAGGGTTTGGTCATTCCCGCGATTATGACTGGCTCAAATTTGACACTGAAAAGTATATCCTGGAAGACCGGGCTATCCGGATTTTGGATTGGGAGCACATTTCTTCGATTTTTTCCACCTACTATTTTATTAACTACAACCCACTCCACCGGTTGTCCTATGCGATTGATTATGCGATCTGGGGATTTGATCCAGGGGGGTTTCGGACAACCAACTTGCTGCTTCATTGGACTGCCGGAGTCTTTGTGTTTCTCTGTTTTTATGAATTGACCCGGAGGCTTACGCCAGCCTGGTTGGCTTCGATTTGTTTTGTGATCCATCCGACGCGAGTTGAAAGTGTTGTGTGGCTGGCCCAGCGCAAAGATGTTCTATCGGCGGCTTTTGGGTTTGCTGCTTTGTGGATGTACCTTCGAGTTTGGCGACCCCCAGCTATCTGCAGTGGAACTCAAACCGGACTGACCGAAAGTCAGGAAGCGAGTCACCCTGCACCAGATCCCCCGCGGCTCTTTGACCCATGGTGGTATGCCGGATGCCTGGCGATGCATTTCTGTGCCCTGGCTTCCAAAGCCCAATGGGTGCCATTGTGCGGTGTCGTCGTGGTCGTTGATTTATATCGGCGGCAGAAAATGACGCGCCAACGGCTGCTAGGTTATTTTCCTCTGGTTTTCCTCTCAGCCGTTTTTGCCTGGTATGCCATTGATTCACAACTGATTGTTGGGAAAAAGGGTACCAACGATGGCTTTGACCTGCTGGATCCACTCATACAGCCAGTATTTGGTCTTGGTTTTTATCTCTGGCATACGCTCTGGCCAGTCAATCTCTGTCCCCGGTACGCTGATTTCATCCCGGAGCAAAGTCTGTTTACATTGGTGGGGGCGATTGCCGTTGTGGTGGGAGGAGTTGGTGTTCTGCAAAGCTGGTCAGGTCGGAGAGAAATTTTTTTGGGTACTGCCTGGTTTATGATGTTTTTGGCACCGATCTTAAATTTTTTACCAGGCAATCTCCTGGTTGCAGACCGCTACCTCTATGTTTCACTCCTCGGGCTGGTCTTTCCGCTTGGTACCTGGCTGAGCCGGCAAAAGACACCCCTGGTGATTGGATTTGTGGGATGTGTGCTGGTTGTCCAACTGGGGTTGACACGACAGTATGTGCCTCATTGGAAAGATGACCTGACATTATGGACCTATATTGTCTCAGTCTCGAAAGAGAATGGCTTTGCCTTGACAGCCTTGGCTCAGGCCCAAATTGCCCATAAAAATTACCCGGCAGCTCGTGATTCCTTAAACCGGGCACTCACCTACACTCCCTGTTTTACCCCAATTTATCTGACCTATGTCGAATATGAACATGAGTTAGGCGGCACTGATGCTCTTCAATTGATGTCTCCAGCATTATCCCAATGTCCTGGGCTGGCCGAATTGAAGGCTGCTTCGGGCCAATACTGGGTCCATCGACAGGAGTACCGGAAAGCTGAAGCCTGTTATCTGGACTCATTGCGATTCAGGTCCACGATTGAAGTTTTAAAACGACTGGCTGAGGTTTATGAAAAGACAAATGAGCCTGAGAAAGGCGTTGAGGTGGCCTTGCGTGCTCTTCAGTCATACATTTTTGATGAGGAAGTTTGGCTGACTTTGGGCAAATTGCTTGAGCTACAGGGGAACATCCCTCAGGCTGAGACTGCGTATCTTCAATGTATCCAGTTTGATCCATCCCAGGCTGAATCCCGGTATCGCCTGGCGCGGATTGCGTTTCAAAAAGGCGATATGGCTGGAGCCGAGCGATGGCTTGGGGAATTGCGGCGAGTTTTAAAGGGGAAACAGCTTTCAGATTCAGCCTTCACGCTGTGGGCAACTATCTATCGTCAAAAAAAGCAGTACCCCTTAGCCATCGCCTGCCTGCTTGAAGCCGTCCAAGTCAAATCAACTCCGGAAAACTGGTTGAATCTGATTCAGGTGCAACGTGAGGCTGGACAGGATCCCCAACTTGCCATAAGACAGGCGATTGCTCTTCATCCTGAGGTACGAGCCCAGATTGCGACTGATCCAAAACTCCAGTCAGTGAGCTTTGAATAATAGAAACGCTGGCCAGACCTTGACGCTATGCGTTGGCTTCTCGTATGTTTGCTGGCTTTCCAGGCAGGATTCTCAACAACGTTCCTCTAAACTTTTCTCAGTGGTTTTAATGGCAATGAATACTCGTCGATTTTCTGATCTTTCTGCGTTTCGTTCACCAAAACGGTGGATCCACATACTTATGGCCGTGACTGGTTTTGGAGTCGCTGCGATCTGGTTGTCTTCAACTCCGGCAACTTCACACGGGCAGGTACAGACGCCGCCGGCGACAGCCAGCCCTTCTATTCCGGCCCTGGATGAATTTCTCTCACCGGAAACTCGGTTTCAGTTGCCACCCTCGCTGGTGAACGCTCCACTGGAAGATCCCGAGGATGCCGACGATGAGTTTGAGGTTGATGATTCGTCCGAGGCTGCCCGCCAGGGAGCAACCAAAGTCCCAAAAATTAAAAAGGTGCAGCCGAAACGAGTTGCCGCCGCCGGTCCTGAATTTCGGCTGCGGGTCAACGGCGAAAACTTTAAAAATGGTGCTCAGGTGTTGCTCAATGGAACAGCGGTTCCAACTGTTTTCCGCAACCGCCGCAGCATTTTCGCTCAGGTCCCGACCAGCTTAACTGCTACGGTTGGAACTATTTCCGTCGTGGCCAAAAACCCGGATGGTTCCACCACCCAGCCTGCTTCATTTGACGTTGTGAACGGATTGGATGGGTTGGAAATTACGGCCTTGCAACCCGCCATTGTGCTTGAAAGCACCCCTGATTTTGTCCTCAAGATTGCTGGAACCGGCTTCCGCGACAAAATCGAAGCGCGCGTGGCTGGAATCAAAACGGCACAGCTTGTGCGGCGGCGTGATCCGGATGGGCTGGTCCTGTTGCTTGTGCGGTCGCGGGATGTGGCCAAAGCCGGGTCGGTTCCAATTCAGGTTCAGAATAAAAACGGTCTTTCAAAGGTGTTTAACCTGTTGATTGCACCACCTCCACCACGGATTGAATCCACCGACCCAATTCGGTTGGAACTCAATGCCACCGATACCAAAGTCAAAATCCGAGGCCGAAATTTCACCAACAAGGCACGGGTGGTCGCGAGTGGAACGGTCATTCCTTCGGAATTCATCAGTGATACCAGGATTGATGCCACCTTTCCGGCCGCATTCTTAAAAGAGACCAGACAACTTGAAGTGGCGGTTGAAATCCCCGAGGAAGGAATTTCAGATTTTGCCTTGCTGCCGGTGGCAGCGACTGACCCGCTTATTTTTGGAATTTCACCCACCCGGATTGTTGCCGGTGAGCCTGATTTCCAGGTAAACATCACCGGAATCAACCTGACCAAGCAAAAGAAGAAAACCCGGGTCCTGGTCAATGGCGAATCCGTCAAGTTTGAAGATACCAGCGGGCGGGAATTACGAATTCAAATCAAAAAAGAACTGGTGGAATCTCCAGGCTCAATCACCATTATGGTGACTGTGGATGATGTCACGGCCAACACGGCAACCCTCCTGGTTGAACCAGCCACAACCACTTCGACCATGGCTGGCGATACCCCAGGATTTCGTGACGGAGTAACAACCAAAGCCTGGTTTACCCGGCCCAGCCGGGCTGCCCTCGGACCTGATGGCAAAATTTATATTGCCGATCAACTCAATCATGCCATTCGCCAGTTTGATCCATCCTCCGGCCAGGTGACCACGATTGCCGGAGATGGCATTCAAGGGTATGTGGATACCGCTGACATCGATACCACTGACAAAAATGACGATAATGACCGGGTGCGGTTTAACAATCCACTCGGCGTTGCCGTTGATGCGGCGGGTATCATCTATGTCTCTGATTTTGGAAACGATGTGATCCGCCGAATTCGCCGTACTGATTCCCAGGTAACGGTTGATACCTTTGCTGGTGAAAACATTTTGAGCAAAAACGAAGACACTGGATTTAAAGAACGAGTCGGTCGGTTTGGGTTTATCAATGGCAATGGGAACGAAGCCCGATTCAGCGGCCCTGATGGAATTATCCTGGCACCAGATGGGAAATTTTATGTCGCTGACGCCTTTAACAACGTCATTCGGGTGATTACCCCACAGGGTGAGGATGTTCAGCAGCCAGTGGTGTCAGCCGTTTTTGGACTGGCTTCACCTGGGATTGTGGATGGCGAAGGCATCGGAATTCGATTCAATCGTCCAACTTCTGTCGCCGTGAAAGGGAATCTGCTGTACGTGGCGGATTTTGGGAATAATCGCATCCGGGTCGTTGACCTGAGCGGCCCCAGTGTCACCACGCTCACCGGAGTGGTCGGTGAAGGAAATAATGATGGCCCTCGGTTTACTGCAAAATTAAATGGTCCGCTCGGGTTAACGCTGATTGGCGATAAAGTTTTTGTCGTTGATAACTTCAGTAATCGTGTTCGCCGAGTTGAACCAAACGGAGAAATCAGCACCGTCGCCGGCAAAATCGAGGAATTTGCTGATGGTCTTGGCCCCAAAGCCCGATTCCGTCAGCCACGTGATTTAATGACCATTGGCCAAAGCATCTTTGTGGTTGATCAGGGAAACCATCGCCTCCGCCAGGTCCAATAAAAGCCAGGTGAAGAATGAAGAATGAAGAAAGTACCTGGTACCTGGTGCTTAGGGGGCGTTAAAAAATAAGTTCCTTGGAGCACGGTCACCCTTGT
>CAZXCE010000002.1:0-52040 GCA_964639175.1 uncultured Clostridia bacterium | reverse complement strand
GTGGGTGGCGCTGACGCTGACCCACGGCTGTTGAAGGTATCCCCGTTGGGGATCAATCACCGTCATTTTTCAAAAACCATTCAAAATTTGAACGAACAGCCAGTTTTAACCACAGAAACCATGGAAAGAATCAATCGCTTCCCAAATTCAATATCTCAGAAATTATTGAGAAAACTAGATTTATCTTCTGCGCATTTCGTCTACTCCGTGGTTTTCTGTCTGAGAATTTACATGCCATATCGTCTTTGGCCCGTCAGAATCTTGAGGATCCGGTGCCGCCACGATATTTGGAATAACTCCAACCGGTCACTGACTTCCCCTGGCAAGCGAAAAAAGGTAAAGCGGCGTCAAGTGGGCCGCAGTCCGAAAGGAATTACCGAATTCGACCTGGGTAGTTAAATTGCCCAAGTTGTGAACCCTGGGTGCTCAGCCCGAGCGTGACCCAGTTCCCCGTCGGCAACCGCCGGGCCTGGATGCGCTGGTTCAATGTGTCACTAATAACCAGCGTTGAACCACCGGCAAACTGGCCTTGCAGGAACGAAGTCACAGTCAGACCTTCTGGGCCACGAACCTGCCCGAGCAGCGTTCCTACCCGGCACATTTGAATCGCCACGCCCCGGTTTCCACCCTGGAACAACAGGATGCGGTTATTGCCGGTGTCGGCGACATAGAGGTTCCCGGCATTATCCACGGCAACTGCTTCGGGGAGACGAACTTCCCCTGGGTTGAGCCGCGAACCGGTGGCGGCAATGGTGATTCCGGTATTGAGCGTGGTCACGGTGTTGGCGCTGGCAATACGCAACACCCGGCTGTTGAGTTTGTCCGCGATATACAAATTGAAATTCGCGTCAATCCCAAGGCCCATTGGTGACCGCACCTGACCTGGTTGCGTTCCGTAACTGGCCAGAACCACGGCATTTCCTGGCACGCCACCGTTAAAGCGCAGAACCCGGTTGTTGGCCGTGTCCGCGACGTAGAGATTCCCCTGCACATCGTAAGTCACGCCTTGTGGTCCTTTGACCTGATTGACACTTGTTCCCTGTTCGGCCAGCGTGTTCCAGGTCAAACCTCCATCGGTTGAGTACTGAATCCGATCATTGAGCGTGTCGGCCACATACACCCGCTGGCCATCAATGCTCGCGGTCACCGCTTCTGGATTTCGGAAGTCATTCAGGCTTGAACCCGGTACGCCACTTCCAAGAACCGTCCAGCTTATTCCGTCATACTTCTGAATGCGGTTATTGAAGGTGTCGGCCACCCAGAGCAGGGCAAGTTCCGTGGCGCGAATGACGAGTTGGGCCGGTGTGCTGGTGACGACACCACAGGGGCCGGTAACCGTGGCCAGATAGCAACCTCCATCACCTGGCACCACGCTGGCAATCGAAAGTGTTGAACCGCCTTCAGTGGTGGAAATGGTGATGCGCCCGTCACGACCTCCATTCGTCAGGCCCACTGGTGCCCCTGAACCTGCACAATCGGCGTCATAAAACCACTGGATCGTCAGCGGTGTGGTCCCGGTGGCAGCAATAGTGAACGTCGCGGTTTCATTGGCATCGAGTGTCAACGGGTCGGGTTGATCGGTCAGGCTGGTTTGTGGATTGACCTGCACACTTGCCGACCCGTTGGAAATACAGCCGCTTCGGTTGATGGTGACTGACAGCCCGATTGGCCCGGTGTTTCCGGCGGTGTAGGTAATCTGGGCGGTTCCCGCTCCAGCCGTGATAGTTCCATTGGTAATATTCCAGATAATGAGGTCACCTTGCATTGTCCCAGCAATGCTGGCCAGATTTCCGGTCGAACCAGCACATACAGCTTCTGGTGTTGTGATCGTTGCCACTGGCACGGCGGAAATGGCAATCGTGGCTAACCCATTGGTCACACACCCTCCGGAATTGGTGACCTGAATGGTCAGCCCAACGTTTCCACTGGAACCAGCGCTGAATGTAATGGTTCGAGTTCCAGATCCACTGGTAATTGTGCCGTTTGTAATGTTCCACACGTAGCTTGCCTGGGCACCTGCATCCGGGACTGAGGCTGTGTTTCCAGTTGCATCCGGGCAAACCGCGCCTGGGACTGTGATGGTGGCTGATGGAAACTCGGCAATTGGCAACGAGGCCGAAGCCTGTGGACTGCTACATCCGCTATCCGTCACTGTCAGCGTGACCTGGACCTGACCTGAATTTCCAGCGGTGAAAATAATGCCGCTTGTCCCCTGACCATCGGTCAGCGTGCCATTGGTGACGGTCCACAGGTATGACCGATCTTCAATTGTAGCTGTTGAGGCCGTTGCACTTTGGCCAGAGCAAACAGTGGTTGTTCCAAACTCAATTGAAGGGGTGACTGGGGTTTGAAGAATAGTGACCGAAGCGTTGCCAGTCGCTGAACATTGGCCGACGGTCACCGTGGCTGACAATCCAACCGGGCTGGTGCTTCCGGCGGTAAATGTCAGATTTGGTGTGTTCTGGCCGCCAGTGATTGTGCCGTTGGTGATGCCCCAGGTGTAAGTTGCTCCCTGACCAGCGTTTGGAACAGAAGCCGTGTTTCCGGTTGACCCGGAGCACACCGCTGATGGTGCCGTAATGGTGGCATCCACCGTGGTGATCGGGATGGTTTGTGAAGCCGGGAACTGGCAGTCTCCCACAATCACGGTCACATCAAGTGTCACGGAACCGCTTGTCCCGGCAGTGAACTGGATCGAACTGGTACCGTCACCACTGGTAATGGTGCCGTTGGTAATCGTCCATTCATACACGGCCTGTCCAAAATCTTGAACCGAGGCTGAATTTCCACTTGACCCGGCACACACCGAAGTGGGCGCCGTAATTGAAACACTTCCACCTTGAATTGGAATGTCCAGCGTTGCGGTGGCTGAACACCCACCGATGGTGACCGTGACTGAAAGTCCAACGGTGCCGGATGTTGCGGGTGTGAAGGTGATTTCACTCGTGTTCTGACCAGCGGTAATGGTGCCGTTGGTGATGCTCCAGCTATAGGTTGCTCCCTCAATCTCTGGAACTGACGCTGTCAACCCCGTGTCCCCACTGCAAATCAGTTGTGGCGCATCAATTTCTGGCGCGGCAATCCCTGGCCGGGCAATGGAAAGCAGATAATCACCGCCCTGGCCTTCGCTGCCTTCACTCACTCTGACATAGTAGGTGCCAGTAGTTTGAAACCGATACAAAATGGCTTCGCCAGGTGAAAATGGAGTTGTTGACGAGAGTGACCCGGCGCCGGATGTGGTTGATGAAACGGTATTTGCATCATTGACGCTCTGCAGCACTCCGTTGGTCGAGGTAAGCAACTCAAGCTGACCCGAAAACGGGGCGTTTTCCCGCGCTGGATCACAATCCAGGCTAATGAAGTACAGGTCGCCGGCACTGGCCGTGAAGCTGAACACATCTACATCCTCAAACCCGGAAACCGTGCCTTGAATATACCCGGATGGCAATAAATTAGCGGTTGCCACTGAGTTATTTCCTTCGGTTTCGGTTTCGGCTTGACTGGCGGGTGGCTGCACCACGGCCACAATGCGATATGGACCAGCTTCTCCGCCAGGGTTGGTTACTTGAAGCAGCACATCACCGGTGCCAAGTGGCGTTCCAGCCACATTGGGCGACTGATCTCCAAGCTCATCGGCATTATCGTCATCGTCATATTCCAGTGTGTCATTTCCCTGGATGACCCGCACATCCAGGTCACTACCCGTCATGGTGCTGGCATCCACGACGGCAAACAGGCGGCTCCCGTCAACGGTATTCATCCCAGCGGAGAAATAATCAATTGAATCCTGTCCTGAAAATCCGCCTTGAGTGTTACAACTCACCAGGGAAGGTGTTTCGGGATCGTCATTTGGCTCGACTTCACCATTGCAGGGGGTGACCACCACGGTAAACCCAAATGGAGTTGATTGAGAATTGGCATCATCCACATAAATGTAAATCGTCTGGTTCTGGTTTAACGTCAGACAGCGGATTTCTTCATTTTCCAGGAAAAACGGACTTCCTGTGGGCCGATTGGCTGCCGCCAGGCAATTGATGGTTTGTGGGCTGGCAGGTCCGCAGGCATCGGAAACGTACAGCACCGGGTCCAACTGGGCTTCTTCAAATAGTTCTGTCTCCAATCGGACAGAGTAGGTGCCGGTTGCCGGCGCCGTAAACGAATAGACGACGTCTGGTCCAGCCGCCACATCAGGTTGATTCCCATCTCCTTGCAGGCAGGTAGCGCTGAAATCGAGCTCATAATCCCCATTTGCAAATTCAGTGGTGCCGTTTTCCGGAATATTTAAAGTGAGCGGGATCGAGCCGGCACAGGTGTCATTGGCTGGTGGAATCAACAAATCAACCAGAAGTTGAACCACGCTATCTGGAGCGAGGGTGCCTTCCAGTTCAACCAGAATGAAATAAGTCGTTCCTCCAGTGAGAGGGACCGTTCCTGATTCCTGTTGAGATCCACAGTTGTCATTATTGAAACAGACAACTTCGGTGAATGGACCGGCACAGCCTCCGGTGCTGGTAAAGAATGAAATTGCGTTCCCCGTACTGGTCAACGTCTCACCTCCGCAAGCCGAAATGAGATAATTTCCACTCACCGCTGGGGTAAAGGTGTACCAGATGTTGGGCAGGGTTTCTTCAACTGTACAGGATGGATCCGGATCGGTTGGGGACATTGAAGCCGCGCTCACTCCGACTGGAGCAGATGCGTATGGGAACGGGCCGGCACCCGGAATGACCGTGGCGGTGCTGCATTCATCGTTGGTCGCCGGCTCCGCTGGGGGAAGGACCCGCACCTGTAATGTATTAGAACCAGGAGATACCTCGCCAAACGAGTACACCACCAGAGAATAGGTCACTCCGGTCTGGAGTGCTGCCGAAACCTGTGATTGCAGCCCACAACTGTCATCGTTACAGGCAACCTGGGTAAAAGCCGTACCACAGCCGCCGGTACTGGTATAGAGCCCAAAAATGGAATCAAAATCCGAGGCTGTCCCACAGGCAGAAAAAGTGAAGACGCCATCTGATTGAGGTGTAAAGGAATACCAGACGCTGTGCATTGGATCGCCACCACACGTGATTGCCGGGTCAGACGGATCACTGGTGGCTTCAGCGACGGAAATGATGGAGGTGGTATACGGGAAAGGCCCGGTGCCAGGAATGACTTCGGCGGAAGCACAATTGTCGTTGGCCGGTGCCGCCAGCGGGCCAGAAGAAAGGTGTGGCCGTTTTGGCAGCCGTTCCCGTTCGGCTTTCTTTTTCAGATAGGCTTGATATTTCTCTTCCGACGAGAGCCGCTTCAACCTGGCTTTGGAACGTGGCTCAGTGCTGGCTTGAAGAGTTGGGGTCTTATGACCTGCAACTGAATGAAAAGAAGCTGGTTGGGTCAGATTCACTGTCAAAAAAAGACAAACACCAATGAAAAAGGCGGAAAAGAGAAGCCGTGTCATGGCAGGCATAGGAACTCCCCAAAACAAAAAGGAATGGATTGAATTAGTTCAAGTGAAGCAAGTTAAACCCGGTATGAGCTGGGGTTACGAGAAGACAAACCCAGGGGGAAAAATTACACCGCAGGAGATTTGATCAAGGAATGAGACGGGAATCAGAGAAGGTAGTCACGACTTTACAGCTTCAGACTCGTGAAATTCAAGCCTGAAAGAAAGGGAGGATGAAAGTATAGGACAAAGGGGAAAATCAGGTTGATTTGTTTCCCTGTATCATCTGGTTTTACGGCTGGGCTCATCCCTTTTTCTGAGATAGGCTTCTTGCCTCGGATTTGGATGTAATATTTGGTGCCAGGTGAGCGAGCACCTGACCTGGTCAATATTTCTCCAAAAGTGCTCCGATGGCTTGATAGGTTAAAGTCAGATAGGTCATCAAATGCTTTCAAGGTTCCTCTAAATTCCCAAAAACCATCTTCTCTGGTTATAAAGGGTCCTTCCAATTTGAGTGTAATGTTTCCAAGGAAATAGAATTGATCGCCAGAGGTTGTAAAAGTTCCTGGTCAGTTTTTACTAATACTATAGCGAGATTTTGGTTTTAACCTGCGAAGCGGGTGTCGGCTCGTAGCCCAGTTCCTGGGCTGAAAACCAATTTTTCAAACCTCAAAGACCAAACCCTCGCTGTAGTACTAAGTACCTTGTCAAAAGTTTCCTGAGCGATTGAATTTTGGAAGTGTTTGGTTTTTTTCGTGTAGTTCGTGTAGTTCGTGGTTCAAAATGTCTGGAAATTTTCGGTAAAGTACTTAAGTAGATGGGGAAATTGAATTTATTGGCGCATGAATCATTTAAATTCAATTTTAAATCAGCCGTTATCTTACTTCTCACTCAAAGAAAAAGGCCCAGACAACTTATGTCTGGGCCAGGGCAAACGCTGATTGCTAAACCACACTGTCCTTTATCTATAGAAACATTTCGGCAATGAAATTTGGTGTGAGCAGACAGGAAATCAACACCAACTGGTGAGAAAACCGGGATTAGTCACCATCTTCGTCGTCGCCACCATCGTCATCGCCGCCATCATCATCATCATCATCGCCGCCATCATCATCATCATCGCCGCCATCATCATCATCGCCGCCATCATCATCGCCGCCATCGTCGTCGCCGCTGTCGTCATCATCATCGCCGCCATCGTCGTCGCCGCCATCGTCGTCGCCGCCATCGTCGTCGCCGCTGTCGTCGTCGCCGCTGTCGTCGTCGCCGCTGTCGTCATCGTCATCATCGTCGTCGCCGCTGTCGTCATCATCGTCATCTGAATCTGGATCGTCGTCATCATCGTCGTCATCATCGTCATCTGAATCTGGATCGTCGTCGTCGCTGACACCATCACTGTCGTCATCGTCGTCATCCTGGTCTTCCAATCCGTCGCTATCATCATCTTGATCTTCAGAATTGTCGAGACCATCATCATCCATATCGCTATCATCAGAGTTTGCGACACCATCAGCATCAATATCATCATCAATGCTGTTGTCTAATCCGTCATCATCCATATCGGTATCCTCAGCGTTTGGGGTACCGTCACCGTCAATATCTGGATCATCCGCATTTTTGATATTGTCTCCGTCAATGTCATCATCCCACGCATTGGGGATGCCATCACCATCGTTGTCGGCCTTAGAAGGCAAAATATGTGTCAGACTCAGGGTTAATGCTGTAAAGGCGCTTATGGCTGCCACTTGAACAGCACGTGCTCCAGTATTTGACTGGTTGACCAGTTGAGTGACCGAAGTACCTCGAACCAGATCAGCCACTGTCACCTCAAGGTTCTGGCGAGTCGCATGAGCGACGATAGCTGCTTTCGCCAGCTTCCCGAGCGGCATGACCGCGCCGTATCGTTCAAGTTCAGACAGTGAAAATCCAGTATGTGTTGCCAACACATGCAGGGTGACCTGTCGTGCTTTTGCATTTGGATGATTGGAGGTGTGATTGGCCAGACGCTCAAGTTTGTTTACTGTTCGATTGAGTGATTTGTTTGGAGTTTTGGCAAACGCCGCGTGATAAGGGGTTTTGAAAAACGCGTAGCACAAAATTAAAGTGCCAAAAAGAAAGAACCGAAAGCCTTTATTGATTTTGCGGAAGGTGCTGGTGGGTTGGGTATTTGATTGTGCAAGCATTGACATAGTTTGGTGACGCTCCAAATGTAATAAATAGTTTTTTGTAATTCGGTGGGTTTAGCGGCAGACCAGCCACTGGACCTGTGACCAGGACATACCGGATTGGAAGTACCAATTTGTTTGAAAAATTGTTTGGGAGTTCGTCGAGTGGGATGACAATACGGGAAGCGAGTTAAATACAACATAAATTCAATGATAGGTCTAAAGGTTCTTTCCGGAAACTTAGAGGTTTCAACAGGAGTTTTCTTTTCAGCTTCAAATCACTACACTAGCGCCTCAAATCGAAGGGATGTGGGATGTGGGATGAAAAAACCAATTTTTCAGCCCGAAGTCTTCCGCCCAATTTCTTCAGCCCGAAGTCTTCTACCCGAAGTCTTCCGCCCCAAGTCCGCAAGTCTTCAGCCTGAAGTCTTTGTTTTCCACACTGAGGTTCACCCATGTTGATCTATAACCAGTCCCTGGCTTTGCTTACCGACCTGTATCAACTCACGATGGCCTATGGCTATTGGAAATCCGGGATCGGTCAGAAAGAAGCCACCTTTCATCTGTTTTTCCGTAAAAACCCATTTAATGGCGGTTACTGTGTGGCTGCTGGCCTGGCACATGTGATTACCCTCCTCCAGCACTTCAAATTTGACGCTTCAGATGTGGAATACCTGGCGTCGTTGACTGGACGAGACGGGAATCCACTGTTTGAAGAGAAATTTCTGCAATATCTGCAGGAAATGTCCTTTTCATGTGACCTGGATGCCGTGCCTGAGGGCACCATCGTATTTCCTTCTGAACCACTCATCCGGATTCAAGGCGATATCATCCAGACCCAGATTCTGGAAACAGCCTTGTTAAATATCGTCAATTTTCAATCATTGATTGCCACCAAGTCCGCCCGGGTGTGCATGGCCGCCGAAGGTGAGCCAGTCCTCGAATTTGGTGTTCGGCGGGCCCAGGGAATTGACGGCGGACTCGCCGCCAGCCGGGCCGCTTATATTGGCGGATGTGCCGCGACTTCAAATGTGCTGGCTGGGAAAGTATATGGGATTCCAGTCAAAGGCACCCACGCCCATAGCTGGGTGATGTGTTTTGATGATGAACTCGAAGCTTTTCAAACCTACGCCAAAGCCATGCCCAATAACTGTGTGTTTCTGGTTGATACCTATGACACACTCGAAGGCGTCAAAAAAGCCATCGAAGTTGGGAAATGGCTGCGTACCGAAGGCCATGAAATGATTGGTATTCGATTGGATTCAGGTGACTTAGCCTATCTGAGCATCGAAGCCCGAAAGCTCCTGGATGAAGCCGGTTTCCCCCACGCCACGATTGTGGCCAGCAATGACCTGGACGAAACCATTATCAACAGCCTCAAACAACAGGGCGCCCAAATTGGGATGTGGGGCGTCGGGACAAAGCTCATCACCGCCTATGACCAGCCAGCCCTGGGCGGAGTCTATAAGCTGTCGTGCATTCGGGACCGCGACGGCGAATGGCATCACCGGGTCAAACTTTCCGAGCAGGCCATTAAGATTTCAAATCCTGGGATTCAACAGGTTCGACGCTACTTTCACAATGGTGAAAGTGTGGCCGACGTCATCTATGACGTGAGCACTGATTTATCGGGTGGATGTGTGATGGTTGATCCAATGGATATGACCCGCCAGAAACGACTGACTGAGGGCACCCCCTTTGAGGACCTGCTGGTTCCCGTTTTCCGCAATGGAAGCTGTGTATATGAAAACCCGCCGATTGCTGAAATCCGCGCCCACACACACCAGAACCTGGAGAAGTTCCATTCGGGCGTCAAGCGGTTTGTCAATCCACACCAGTACCCGGTCGGGCTTGAAAAATCACTCCACACGCTCAAAACCGATCTGGTTTTGAAGGCTCGCGGAGTCAAAAGCTAAAGAATGAAGAATGAAGAATTGAGTGCCTGGTACTTGGTACCTGGTGTTTAGTACTTGGTGCTTAGTACTTGGTGCTTTGGAACCAATACTTTCCAAGAACCAAGAACCAAGAACCAAGAACCAAGAACCAAGAACCAAATACATTCTTCATTCTTCATTCTTCATTCTCAATTCTTCATGCTCGATTCTTCACTCAGCGGGGAGGTTATGTCGTCACCATATTTGATTTTCAGCACCCAATCTTATACCTATCTGCGGGAGGCCATTTGCGCGCTTGGGCATTTCGAACCGGGGCTGATTGACCGCAAAGTGTTTCCTGACGGTGAGCGATACCAGCGCATTTTGACACCGGTGAAAGGGCGTGATGTCATTTTTATCGGTGGCACCATCAGTGATTCCGACACGCTCGAACTCTATGATGCCGCCTGTGCCGTCGCCAAACACGAAGCCGAGACTTTGACCTTGATCATTCCTTATTTTGGATACTCCACAATGGAGCGTGCCGTGAGGCCCGGCGAAGTCGTTACTGCCAAAACCAGGGCCCGGCTGATGTCAGTTATCCCGGAAGCCCGTGATGGGAATCGGGTTGTTTTGCTTGACCTTCATGTTTCAGGGATCACTCATTACTTTGAAGGCAATATCCGCCCGGTACATTTGTATGGCAAACAGGTTGTACTCCAGGCAATTCGAGAACTGGTGGATGGTGACTTTGTTCTGGCCTGTACCGATGCTGGTCGGGCGAAATGGGTCGAATCGCTGGCCAATGAAATCGGTGTCAAACCATCATTTGTCTTCAAGCGGCGCATTGATAGTGAGACCACTGCGGTTTCTGCGGTGAGTGCCCAGGTCGAAAACCAGCAGGTGATTATTTATGACGACATGATTCGGACTGGAAGCTCATTGCTCAATGCTGCGCGAGCGTATCGGGATGCTGGTGCAAAATCCATTGCTGTCGTGACCACTCATGGCGTGCTACCAGGGGATTCTTTAGAAAAACTCCGAGCCAGCGGGCTGATCGAGCGGATCATTTGCACTGATTCACACCCACGGGCGATAGCATTGCAAGGGGATTTTCTTGGGGTCAAATCAATTGCCGGATTGCTCGCCGATTTCCTGAAAGGAAGTTCAATGTAGGGTTCAGGGTTCAGGGTTCAAGAAAAGGAAAGTCAAAAGGACATAAGGGACAAAAGGGACGAAAAGGACATAAATTCGAAAACCCTGAACCCTGAACCCTGAACCCTGAACCCAAATTTAAAGAGGATTTTATGAAACTCATTACCGTTGGTGCTGCCACTCTCAATCAAACGCCGCTTGCCTGGCGGTCCAATACCGAACACATTCTCAAAGCCATTGCATTAGGGCGGGCTCAAGGCGTGTCTGTTTTGTGTTTACCTGAACTGTGCATCACCGGCTATGGGTGCGAGGATGCCTTTCATTCACCAGCCGTGGTTGAAATGGCCCAACGAATTTTGGTTGATGACATTTTGCCTGCAACTGATGGGATGCTGGTTTCAATCGGACTGCCTGTTGTGCTGCAAAACGGGATTTTTAACACCCACTGTCTGGTTGTAAACCGGCACATCCTGGGATTTGTCGCCAAACAGCATCTGGCCGGAGATGGGATCCACTACGAACCACGCTGGTTTAAACCCTGGCCGGCAGACGTGGCCTGCGAAATTCAGTTTATTGATGGCCACCAGTATCCGATTGGGGATATTTTCTTTGACGTATCGGGAGTCAAAATCGGATACGAAATCTGTGAAGATGCCTGGGTGGCACGCCGTCCAGGCGGAGATTTGGCCCTCAAAGGAATTGATATCATCCTCAATCCAAGCGCCAGCCACTTTGCCTTTGCCAAACACGCCATTCGTGAGCGGTTTGTGGTTGAAGGCTCACGGGCGTTTGGCGTGACCTATGTTCATACCAATTTGCTCGGGTGTGAGTCGGGCCGGGCGCTCTTTGATGGTGGAGTTCTGATTGCTTCAGAAGGAAAAGTGATTACCCGAGGGAAACGGCTGTCATTTGAAGATGTCTGTGTGACCGCCACCACCGTTGATGTGGCCAATACCCGGATGTCACAGTCGCGCATCGCCAGTTTTCAACCGGATCTTAAAAATGCCACCGTGGGGTGTATTTCCGGCACCTTTGATTTTCCGGAAGTTTCGCTGGATTTACTCGGCCACGCTGAAACGGTTGAATCCTGGGAAACATCGCCTGATCTGAAAAAAGAAGAGTTTGCCCGGGCGCTGACCCTTGGGTTGTTTGACTACATGCGGAAAAGCCGCTCCAACGGGTTTGTGATTTCACTGAGCGGCGGCGCTGATTCGTGTGCTTCGGCCTGTCTGGTTCGACTGATGATTGAGCGTGGTGTGGCTGAACTCGGTATTGCCCGGTTTTTGGAGAAAATCTCATATGTTCCCGCGCTCACGCCTGAGATGACGGTTGAGCAACTTTCCCAGGCACTGCTGACCTGTGTCTACCAGGCCACTGAAAACAGTGGTGAGACGACCCGCACTGCCGCCCGCAACGTGGCTGAAGCCGTTGGGGCTGAGTATTTTGAATTCAACATCAACCCGCTGGTTCAACACTATGTCGGCATGGTCTCGGAAAGCCTGGGGCGGCCCCTCACCTGGGCGACGGATGATCTGGCCTTGCAAAATGTCCAGGCACGGGTTCGAGCGCCGGGAGTCTGGTTGCTCGCCAATGTCAAACGGGCACTCTTGCTGACCACCAGCAACCGCAGCGAAGCCGCTGTCGGTTATGCCACGATGGATGGTGATACCTGTGGTGGACTTTCTCCGATTGGGGGGATTGACAAAGCCTTTTTGCGTGAGTGGTTGCGGTGGATGGAAGTAACCGGGCCTGATGGGTTTTCAGCCGTTCCGGCACTTTCCTATGTCAATAACCAGCAACCCACTGCTGAACTCAAGCCCCAGGAGTTTGGTCAAACTGATGAAGCCGATTTGATGCCCTATCCGGTGCTGGATGCCATCGAAAAGGCTGCTATTCGAGACAAACGCGATCCAAAGGATGTCTATCGGTTGATCAAACACACGTTTGGCAGCGTCTATCCAGCGACGTCACTCAAAAACTGGGTGATGAAGTTTTTCCGGCTGTGGAGCATCAACCAATGGAAACGCGAGCGGTACGCTCCGTCATTTCACCTGGATGATGAAAACCTGGATCCGAAAACCTGGTGCCGATTCCCAATTCTCTCCGGAAATTTCGAGCGTGAGCTTGAAGAGTTAAAATCAGTTGAATAATGTGTATCTAAGCGTTGAGACTTCAATTTCCGATAGATTTTGACTTCACGCGGCTGATTTCTATGTGAGAACTGCACCACGTGGCCCAACCATCAATCAATCCCAATGACTGGGTGATGACTCAGGAAGCCTTTGAGGCTTTGCTGCGCTGGCTCCACCCTGACCGCGATCTGGCTGGTCAGGCGTATGAAAAAGCCAGGGTGCGGTTGATGAAATATTTTGAAGCGCAGGGGTGCCCATTATTTGCCGAATATACCGATGAAGCCTTTCATCGTGCCGCCCGCAAGCTCGCTGAAGGGACGGAAATCCAGGTGAACGAGCCGGTTGTCTATCTGTATGGGATTGCCCGCAATATTTTGCGCGAGCACTGGCGTCATCAGGAAAAAGCTCCCTCGGCCATTGATTCTCTCCCGGTCTCTGCCCACCCGCTTTCAACACCCGACGAGGTTGATCGTCAAATAAATGATCGAATTCAGAATGAGCATGCCCTGGACTGCCTTGAAGAATGTCTGGAGGGGCTTCCGGCAGAAAATCGTGAGTTGTTCATTGAGTACCATCAGGGCAAAGAACGTGAGCGGATCGAAAATCGAACCCGACTTGCCAGCCGGCTTGGAATCCCGCTCAATGCCTTGCGCATCCGGGCGCATCGCATTCGTGAAAAACTTGAAAAGTGTGTTGAAGATTGTATCGAACAGAAAAACAAATAGGAAAAAGAAGGCAAACGTTATAGAAGTATAACCATGAATTCATTGTCCTGGACAAGTTTTTCTCACCAGGTTACTGCCACTTTGTTGAAATAACACCGGCTCAATAGACGATTGGCATTCATTGATGAGTAAAACAAAAGACTGAGTCAATTTTCTCATTCGTCAAAAACACGGCGATGTACCTAAATTATTCAAATAATTAGCTTTAGCCGTTTTTTGAAAGAATTTCTTTGACAGGCTTAAAAACCTGATTATTCTTTCTTATGTAAGAGAAATAAGAACTCCTTCGTGCCCGTGTCTGGCTCTCCGCAGAAGCCAACCCACTGTTGATCCCTCGGTCCCATCACTGTATCGGGCATTGCCGATATTTTCCTGGTTTTTTTCTGCCAGTCACTCGAAAAATACCAAATCCGGAGCCAGATCATTATGATCAGGGTTTTGATTGTCGAAGACTCGCCAGTCATTGTGGAATTTCTTCGATCCATCCTCAATTCGGATGTCGGGATTGAAGTTGTGGGTGCTGTCCGCAATGGTGAACTGGCACTTGATGCAGTCAAACTCTATCGCCCCGATGTCATTACGATGGACATCTATATGCCTGGTATGAATGGATTTGAGGCCACACGCCAGATTATGGAAACCATTCCGACACCCATCATCATTGTCAGTGGGAACGTCACCCCAGAAGAAAGCGCCGTGACCTTTCGGGCCCTGGAGGCTGGGGCGTTGATGGTCATGGCCCGCCCCACAGGAATTGGCCACGCCGACCATGATGTGACAGCCCAGAAGCTGGTGCAAACGGTGAAACTGATGTCAGAGGTGAAAGTGGTGCGGCGATGGCCACGGTCAGGGCGGAAAAAAGTGGCCGAATCCCGCCCGTTTGATCCGCAGTTCAAACCCGCTGAGCCGATCCGACTGATTGCCATTGGCGCCTCCACCGGAGGCCCCCAGGCGTTACAAATCATTTTACGGGGACTGCCCGCCAATTTTTCGGTGCCAGTGGTGATTGTTCAACATATGGCAACTGGCTTTATCCAAAGTTTTGCTGAATGGCTGGGTCAGTCGTGTGCCCTGCCGGTTGACATCGGGCGCCACGAAAAATTGCTCCAGGCAGGCCACGTTTACATTGCCCCCGATGGATTTCACCTCGAAGTGCAGAGGAATGACCAGCTCTGGCTCAAAGCCGGTGGTGCTGGAACCACCCACTGCCCGTCAGTTTCTGTGTTTTTTCAGTCGGTTGTCAGGACCTATGGGCGACAGGCAGTGGGGATCTTACTCTCAGGAATGGGAACCGATGGTGCCCTTGAACTCAAATTACTGCGCGAAAGCGGCGCTATCACCATTGTTCAGGATGAAAAAAGTTCAGTTGTGTTTGGCATGCCAGGCAAAGCGGTCAGTATTGGGGCGGCCCAATTTGTGCTCACTCCCGATCAGATTGCTCAGTATCTCAAGGAACTCAATGCTGGTAACCTCAACCGATGACTTTGCAGAGGGAGCGCAATATGTTCGAAAAAAGAGCCAGGAAAGAGCAAAAAATACTGGTGATTGAAGATAGCCAGACCCAGGCACAGAAGTTGATTGGGTTTCTTGAAGACCAGGGGTTTCAGTGTGTTCACGCCCGAACCGGGGTTGATGGCTTACAGGTGATGAAGAACAGTGATCCGACACTGGTGGTCAGTGATGTGCTGATGCCGGAAATGAATGGATATGAGTTTTGCCAGGCCGCCAAAAATGATGACGCCCTCAGAGAAATTCCAATCATTTTACTCACTTCGTTATCTGATACCTCTGATATTTTGCGCGGCCTGGAATGCGGCGCCGACAATTTTATTACCAAGCCCTATAGCGAAGATTATTTATTAACCCGCATCGAATACATCCTCACCAATCGGGAACTGCGCAAACGAAACCGGATGCAGATGGGCGTGGAAATCGAATTTGCCGGAAAAATTCACTTTATTACCTCTGAGCGGCAACAGATCCTGGATTTACTGATTTCGACCTATGAACAGGCCGTCCACATCAATGACAAGTTGAAACGGCGGGAAGAAGAACTGGAGGCTTCGATCCTGCACCTGGCCACCCTCAACGCGGTGGGGAACACTGTCAATCAATCCTTAGATCTTGAAGAAATCCTGCAGGATGCACTTGAAAAGTTAATTGAGATTTTGCTGATTGACGGGGCTGGAATATTTCTGCAGGAAGGCGACAGGCTGGTTTTAAAAGCCAACCTGGGATTGCCGGCTGAACTTTCGCGGCCAGACCTGGTGCCGAATGTGGCGTTTCCATCACCAGCGGGCAGAACTTCAGTCAGTGACTTGCTCAATCCGGCGACGGATGATTTTCCCTGGTTCAATGTCAGGTCTCTCAATGGATCCAGTTCCCAATTTTTTATGGGTGTTCCGCTGAAGACGAAAAATGAGATTATTGGGGTCATTGTACTGTATATGTTGCATTATCAACAGTTTAAACAGTCTGAGAACGAGTGGATCCAAAGCATCAGCAACCAGATTGCCGTGGCGACTGAAAATGCCCGGCTCTATGGATTAATGAAATCCAGGCGGATTCAGGAACAGGCCACCTTGCTGGCACTTTCCCAGCACTTGTTGACGACCATCAACCCGGACGAAATCCTGGCCCATATCAGCCAAACCGCTCGTGAGCTGGTCAGTGCGGATTTTGTCGGTATTTTCCTGTTTGACCCACGCCAGCAGGTCCTGACTCTGAATGCCTGTCTGGGGCATTGCTGTGCTCTGTTGAAAGAGATTGAGGTCGGCCATGCTGACGACACGGTGCTCGGGTCAGTGTTTCGCACCAAGTCACTGGTCCACCTGCCCCGATTGGGAGACGGGGAACTGACGGTCCCTTCGTTCTTCTCAGAATGCGGACTGGTGTCAATGGTTTTTCTCCCGGTCATTTCAGGTGGATCTATTTTTGGTGTTCTGACCGTTGGTATGACCCAATTCTATCAATTTGGCGAAGAAGACCTGCGATTGTTGTCGCTGGTGGCCAATCAATGCGCAACTGCGCTCAGCAATGTCCGGTTGTATCGCTCTACGCAGGACCGCGCCTCGAAATTAGAGCAATTAAGCCATTTGATGACTGATATTTCAGCTCAACACGACAGCCATCTGATTTTACAAACGGCGGTGAAAGGGCTCATGGCGTTGCTCGAAGCTCCTGATGGCGGCTATTACGCGGTGCATCCACCCCAAAAAACGTTGACCATGGTCGTGGATCTGAGCACTTTTGATTATTACCCAACGACCGTCCAGTTTAGGCAGGGTCTGGTTGGAAGCGTGGCGGAAACCGGCGAGCCCAAAGTGGTGGATGATTATTCCCAGTGGGAATACCGGATTGACCCACTGGCCAGGGTTTCTGTCTCAATCATGGCGGTTCCAGTCAAGTTTGCCGGAACTCTGCTCGGGGTGCTCTTTGTCGTAGACAAGGCGGCGCCAGGTCGGTTTTCGTCCAATGATCTTCACCTGGTAAATCTGCTGGGAAATCAGGTCGGAATTGCACTTCAAAATAGCCAGGCTGAGCGGGCACTCAGGGAAAGTGAAGAAAAATACCGGCTTTTATTTGAAGCCAGCCCCCAGGCGATGTGGATCCAGGACTTACAGACCAATCGGTTTATGGAAGTCAATGATACAGCCATTGGCCGGTATGGCTATTCGCGCGAGGAATTTTTCACCATGTCAATGCAGGATCTTTGCTACCCGCAGGATACTGACACTGATGATCGCTCAACTCAGCCCGATGTTTTAGACCTATCGGCGGCCCAGGTACCTGGAGTTGGGAAACATTACACCAAAGGTGGGTCTGTGATTTGGGAAGAAGTTGTTTCCCACGTGGTTGAGTTTGGCCAGCAACCAGCCAGATTGATTATTGCCACCGACATCTCTGAGCGCAAAATCCTCGAAGAACAATTGCGCCATGCCCAAAAAATGGAATCTATCGGAACGCTGGCGGGTGGGATTGCTCATGACTTCAACAATATTTTGACGGCCATTATAGGATTCAATGATCTGGCTCTTCGCACAGTACCTCCGGCCAGTCCAGTCAAAAATTATCTTCGGGAAGTTGGAAATGCGGCTGATCGGGCGTCCATTTTGACCCGTCAACTCCTGACATTTGCCCGCAAGCAGGTCCTTGAGGCAAAGCACCTGAATCTCAATGATATCATTTCGAATCTTGAAAAATTTTTAGGGCGGGTGATTGGTGAACAAATTGAGTTGAAATTTCTGAAAGCTGAAAAGCTACAGGTAATCCACGCCGATATTTCCCAAATTGAGCAGGTCCTGATGAATCTCTGTATCAATGCGCGCGATGCCATGCCTAATGGAGGGACGTTGCTGATTGAAACCTGTAATTTAACCCTGGACGATGCCTACTGCCGGCTACATACATTTGCCAAACCGGGAGATTACGTTCTGCTCTCGGTTAGTGACACGGGCACTGGCATGGATCGGGCGACGAAGGATCGTATTTTTGAACCATTCTTTACCACCAAAGAAGCGGGAAAGGGTACGGGGTTAGGGCTGGCGATGGTGTATGGGATCGTGAGTCAGCACAATGGATTTATCAATGTCTATAGCGAAGTCAATCACGGAACCATCTTCAGGGTCTATCTCCCGACAGTTGAAACCACCAGTGAGATCGCCGCAAAACCAGAGGCTGACGAGCTGTTTGCTGGAAGTGGCACCATTCTGCTGGTTGAAGATGAAGCTATTGTCCGAGACCTGGTGGTTGCGTTGCTTGAACCGGAAGGCTACACCGTTGTCCAGGCGATCAATGGTCTGGAAGCCATCCGCCTGTTTGAAGACCAGGAGGGAAAAATTGATCTGATCATTTCAGATATGGTGATGCCTGAAATGGGTGGCAAACAATTGTTTGAAGTACTCAGACAACGAGACCCAACGCTGAAGTTTATTTTAATGACCGGGTATAGCACTGATCCAATCGGCGCTCAAGCTGAAGGGAGCTTGAAACCGGTGATGTTGCATAAACCATTTTCACCGCTTGATTTGTTCCGCAAGATCAAGGATGTGTTGGGAAATTCTGACAGCCAGAACTTCCCGGAGAAAGATTCACTCTATCCTCATTAGGCGACAGATCCCAAACCTGCGGTTCACCTGTCATCCCTCACGTTGGAAGGAATTGCGGTAATCCCCTTTCTTTTCAACGGCATGAAGATTCAATCAGGAGATCAAGACCGCAAGTAGATACGCTTTACAGAAGGACCCTTTGAAGATGAATGAGCCAATCCGCTTGATGGTTTTCACCCTTGATGGCCAGCTTTATGCGCTTTCGATTTCAACAATTGACCGTATCGTTCGCGCTGTTGACGTTCTCCCCATGCCAAAAATGCCGGAAATTGTACTCGGCGTGATCAATTATCACGGCCAGATTGTTCCGGTGATCAATATTCGCCAGCGATTTCGGTTGCCAGAGCGGGAAATTACCCCCTCTGATCATTTTATCGTGGCCCACACCACACGCCGACTTGTTGTTTTAGTGGTCGATGCAATTCTCAACGTGATCGAATGCCCACCAGAGGCCGTTGTGCCAGTCGAGAAAATCGTGCCGGCGGCTGAGTACATCAAGGGAATTGCCAAACTTTCAGATGGAATGGTTCTCATTCATGACCTGGATACCTTCCTCTCGCTGGATGAAGAACAAACCATCCACCAGGCCATGGGTGACAGGGTGACAGGATGACAATCTGCACGGGCACTGCTGCTTTGAACTGCGCCCCTTCAAAAACCCGGAACCCAAAACTGAAGACTTCACTATGCTTTCAGAATCAATCATTTCCCAATTTTGTGACCTGGTTTCGACTCACCTGGGGCTGCATTTTTCAAGGGAGCGTCAGGGCGATCTCGAATACCGGTTGAATCAGATTGCTTCAGCCTTTGATTTTGCTCATCCGGAAGCCTGTGTGAACTGGTTGGTGACAACACCTCTGACCCAAAAGCAAATCGATGTTTTAGCCCACCATTTGACCGTCGGGGAAACCTACTTCTTTCGCGACCGGCATAGTTGTGAGGCGCTCCGGTTGGAAATCCTTCCCGCCTTGATCCAGAGCTGGGACCAAACCGGGATTCCTCCCTGTATCTGGTCAGCCGGGTGTTGTACCGGAGAAGAACCCTATTCAATTGCGATTTTGCTGGATCAACTCCTCCCCAAATCATCCCGGCCAGCCATTCGCATTCTCGCCACCGATGTCAACCCGGTTTTTCTTCAAAAGGCGAAGACTGGTGTTTATTCAGACTGGTCCTTTCGTGAAACGCCCCATTGGATAAAAGAGAAATATTTCAAGCGAAAAGGGCCTGCCGGGCACTTTGAACTCGCGCCACAGATCAGAAAACAGGTTACGTTTGCCTATTCAAACCTGGCCAACCCCTGTTCACTTCCTGAACTGGCTGCCAATTCAGTCAACCTGATTTTGTGTCGCAATGTGTTGATGTATTTTGACGCTCAGTCAGCCCACCAGATCGTCCAGTTTTTTGATCGGGTACTGGCCACTGACGGATGGCTCCTGGTCAGCCCCAGCGAACTGTCACAGGCGTTATTTGCTCCGTTTCAGCTCACAACCGTCGCTGGAGCACTGTGTTATACCAAACACCTGCCGCCGGCCAGCCCCTGGTTTGAGCAACCGGAATTGATCCCGACCACCAAAGAGGTAACGATTCAACCGGAGTTGATCCTGGAGGGGCTGGCCCCAACTCAAGATGCACCAGTCCCGGAACCGGAAATCCACCCGTCACCGATTTCGCCAGAATCCCGGTATGCTCAGGCCCTTGAGTTCTATGAAGCACACGACTATGAGCCAGCCATGACAACATTGCAGGCGCTCCTGGCTGTGGCGCCCACCAATACTCTGGCAATGACGTTGTGCGGGCGCATCTGTGCCAATCAAGGTCTTTATGATCAGGCACTTGAGTGGTGCCAGGCAGCCATTGCTACCGATAAGCTTACCACCACCGCTTATTACTTGCTGGCCACCATCTATCAGGAACAGAACCAGATTGACGCTGCCGTCACTGCCTTGAAACAGGCACTCTATATTGAGCCGAATTTTATAACCGCTCATTTTACACTGGGGGTTCTGGCACTTGGTCAGGGCTGGCAACGGGACTCAGAGAAACAGTTGAGGATTGCACTTTCACTGTTAGCCGCATATGACCCACAGGCAATCGTGCCTCATTCCGAAGGCATGAGCGCTGGACAATTGACGGCCACAATTCAATCACTCCTGGGTCAATCCCGGTAGGAGGGGAGTAGTTGGGTATGACTGAAGATACGCGAGTTGCGACGATAGATTGGGATGACATCTATCGTCGTTTGAATACAACTCAGGCTGCAATTGAGCAGACACAAACCCCATCTGAGGAGATGAGTCGGCAAATCCTGCGCAACCGGGCCCGCCAACTGGCGCTTGAGCCTCCCGAACCTGCGTCGGATGTTTTGAGTGTCGCGGTGATTGAGTTCTGCCTGGCGTCTGAAACCTATGGCATCGAACTGACCTCAGTTCGGGAAATCATCCCCTTAAAAGAGCTGACACCTGTGCCCTGCACCCCACCTTTTGTGCTTGGCCTGATTAACATTCGGGGACAACTTCTTTCCGTCATCAGTCTCAAGAAATTCTTTCAGCTTCCTGAAAAAGGGTTGACTGATCTGAACAAAGTCATTGTTGTGTCAGTCGGTGGGTTTGAAATCGGAATTCTGGCTGATGCGATCCTGACGGTCAAAACTATTTTACTTTCTGAAATCCAGCCAGCCATCCATACTTTTACCGGGATCCACGCCCAATATCTCAAGGGAATCACCCGCGAACAAACAATATTACTGAACCTCCAGGAGCTGGTAACTGACCAAAAGCTTATTATTTCAGAGCAGGTGGACGGATAAATGAAGTTTTCAGGGATGCTTCAGCCGATTCTACGGCTCTGCAGAACAAGATTCCTGCCTGGGAACGCCGGCATCCTGCCGGCAACTGGTTGGAAATCCCCCGATTGATACCAGCAACCAGACATTCAAAAAAACCGGCTTTCTTCATCTGAGCAAACCGAAGGGACCCTACCATGCAAGTTTACCTGACGATTGGGAAAAAAATTTCCGGAGGCTTTTTCATCCTCCTGTTTTTCACCCTGCTGGTTGCTGGTGCCAGTATCTATATTCTTAAAGTAACGCGTGATGCCTACACCCGGTTGATTGAGGTCAACCAGCAACTGGTGCTTGAGGCGACCCAACTCCGGGTTGCCGTTCTGAAGAAAAGCGAAGGCTATCGCGGCTTTTTGCTGTATGGACAGGATTCTATGCTGGATGTGTGGCTGGATGGCACACGGGAATTTCGGTCTATCACCGAACACATGGGCCTCTTGCTTTCTACACCTCAGGAACATCAGATGGTTGATGAAATCGTTGACCTTGAGAAAAAGCTGACTGAGATGCAGCAGCAAGTCATTGATCTACGCCGTAAAGGCACTTCTCAAGACATCATAGACGAAGCGACGAAAGTCCGTCCGTTTCGAATCGAACTCTTTGCCAGGGTAGATCAATTTATTCAGTTTCAGGATCGGGCCCGCAGCCAGGCGCGTGACCAGGTTTCGACTCAAATCACAATGGTTTCAATCGCCATGTACCTGATTTCAGCCGTGGCTTTGATCTCAGCTATTTTCATTTCCTGGGGGCTGACCCAATCAATCACGCGTCAGCTTCGGGAAAGTATCTTTCAACTTTCGGCTTCTTCAAATGAAATTGTGGCCACCACGGCCCAGGTGGCATCCAGCGCCGTTGAGACTGCCTCGGCGATCAACCAAACCACCGCAACCGTCGAAGAAGTCAAACAAACGGCCCAGTTAGCCACTCAAAAAGCCAGAAATGTGTCTGAAAGCGCCCAAAAAGCGACCCAGGTTTCCCAAAAAGGGAAAGCCGCAGTAGCCGAAACCCTGACCGGGATGGAGCGCATCAAGTTCCAGATGGAGTCTATTGCGGCGCATATCGTGAAATTGAGCGAGCAAAACCAGTCAATCAGTGAAATTATTGCCTCGGTGAGTGACCTGGCCGAACAATCTAACCTGCTGGCGGTCAATGCCGCGATTGAAGCCGCCAAGGCCGGGGACTCTGGCAAAGGGTTTGGGGTGGTGGCTCAAGAAGTAAGAAGTCTGGCTGAACAATCGAAACAGGCTACGGTGCAAATTCGATCTATCCTCAATCAAATTCAAAAAGCCATGACCCAGGCGGTGATGGCGACCGAACAGGGCGCCAAAGTGGTGGAAACCGGTGTGAAATTATCACTGGATGCCGCCGAAACCATTCGGTTACTGAGCGAAAGTATGAGCGAGTCATCTCAGGCGGCAACGCAGATTGTTGCTTCCTGTCAGCAACAACTGATCGGCATGGATCAGGTGGCCACCGCGATGGATAGTATTCGACAGGCGACCTCACAAAACATGGCTGGAACCAAACAAGCCGAACAGGCCGCTCAGACGCTGAATCAGCTCGGCCAGAGTCTGCGGTCAATGATTGAACGCGCCTAGCCCGCCACGCGGAAAATAGACCGCCGGTTTCTTCGGGTGGCAGAAGACGGGCTGAAGAACTCAGTTTTGACGTTGCCCCACATCTTCCTACAATTCCTAAGTCAAACCAGGCACAAAACTTATGGGTGATAAAGACGAATTACTGAAAAAGCTGCTGGTCACATTTAAAGTCGAGGCTGCCGAACATATTCAAGCCCTTTCAGCACATCTTTTTCAGTTGGAAAAAGAGACCAGTTGGGACAAGAAAAAAAATCTGATGGAATTGCTTTTACGCGAGGCTCATACCTTGAAAGGGGCAGCCCGGTCGGTCAATCTGCTGGAAATCGAGACCCTCTGCCACCGACTGGAGACCGTTTTCACCAGCTTAAAAGCCCGGGAACATCGTCTGACCCCAGAGCTGACAGACTTAATCCATCAAGGAATCGAGCACCTCAGCCGGCTACTCGCCACGGTTGATTTGACGCCGTCCACAACTGAAAAATCAAAAATTGTACTCTTTACCCGACGGCTGGAGAGGGCGCTTGAGAATGATTCGACACCGTTGCCACCGATTGACCCACCTCCCGACATCCTGCCTGCCATCACTGAAAAACCACCTGGTGCCGAGAGCGTCCGCATTCCAGGTTCAAAATTAACTTCCCTGCTTTTGCAAGCCGAAGAAATGCTGGCACTGAAACTGATGGCTGACCAGCGCGCAGTTGAAATCCATGGCCTGCTCGAACAACTCTCACTCTGGAAAAAAGAGTGGTCAACGATCCATCCCGAAATTCAACGATTGAGGCATCTGGCTCAAGAGAAAAGAGATCCTTCCCCGACTGAGTTTACTGCGGCTGCGTTCCCAGATTTTCTGGACTGGAATCAGATGTACCTTAAAACGTTTGAACACAATTTGACGATACTGGCAAAAACAGCGGAAACTGATCGACGGCTGGTGGGCACAATGGTTGATACCCTGCTGGATGATGTGAAAAACGTCATTATGCTCCCGGTGACAACCTTGCTGGAGATGGTGCCCAAACTGGTTCGTGACCTTTCCAAAGACCAGAACAAGCAGGTGGCATTGACGGTAACCGGCGGCGAAATCGAAGTCGACCGCCGAATCCTGGAGGAAATGCGAGGTCCATTGATTCACCTGATTCGGAATTGTATTGATCATGGAATTGAGCTTCCATCTGACAGGGAACGACTCAAAAAGCCTGCCCAGGGGACAATCACCATCGGTGTCACTCGAAAAGACGGCGGTAAACTGGAAATCCTGATTTCAGACGATGGTGCGGGGATTGACCTCGTCAAAGTGAAACACAAAGCCATCCAGCTCAATTTGATTTCAGCCTCAGAAGCTGAAACACGGAGCCAAACCGAATGGCTTGACGCTATTTTTCAATCTGGAATTTCAACCAGCCCTATCATTACCAGTATTTCCGGTCGGGGACTGGGGTTGGCGATTGTCAAAGAAAAAGTCGAGCAGGTCGGAGGCAGTCTTCACGTTGAAACCACGCCTCATCAGGGGACACAGTTTCAAATTCAGTTACCGGTTTCCATGGCCACCTTCCGTGGGATTTTGATCCGGGTTGAAGATCAGCAATTTATTGTTCCAACGCTCAATGTGGAGCAGGTGACCAGGATCCGTCAGATCGAAATCCGAACGGTTGAAAATCGGAAGACCATTCAAATCAGAAAACAAACCCTGGCACTGGTGCGTCTGGGGGATGTGCTGGAACTGCCTCAGCACATCGGTGCTTCTCAATCCTCAGAGCACCTGTTGATTCTGGTGCTTGGCAAAGGTGATCGGCGGATTGCCTTTTGGGTAGATGAAATTGTGAGCGAGCAGGAAGTCCTGGTAAAGAGTATGGGCCAGCAACTGCTCAGGGTGCGCAATGTTGCTGGGGCCACAGTCCTTGGATCAGGTCAGGTTGTGACAATTCTCAATGTCGCCGATTTACTCAAGTCAGCCTTCAAAGTGGGCAGTGCTTCAATTCACCTTCCAGCCGAAACCGGTGACGATGACAGCCTTCAGAAATCAATTTTAGTGGTTGAAGATTCGATTACAGCCAGAACGCTGGTGAAAACGATTCTGGAATCCGCCGGGTATCGGGTAAAAACCGCGGTGGATGGCATTGATGCGCTCACACTCCTGAAAACCGAGACCTTTCATCTGGTTGTGTCAGATATTGATATGCCACGGTTAAATGGATTGGGGCTGACGGCCCAAATTCGAAGCGACCGCACGCTCTCTGATTTACCGGTGATTCTGGTGACGGCTCTGGATAAAAGAGAAGATCGGGAGCGGGGAGTTGAGGTTGGCGCCAACGCCTATATTGTCAAAAGTAGCTTTGACCAGAGCCAGCTCCTGGAAATTATCCGGCGGCTCATTTAACCCAGTTGGGGTTTGGGCGCCGAGTGCCAGGACAAACAACGGCTGGCCATCACCAGCGCGGCAGCCGCCCGGCAGCAGAAGCCGCCATCGAGTTTTTTATTCAATCGGGAGCTTTTCACCGAGCACGGGTCGTGGCTGCAACAAATGAATGTCACACCAGGCACCCGTGGTTGCCAGAAATTCACGAAATGACCACCACTTCTGAGACCGGGCCGGATATGGTTGCCGGTCGGCCTGCACCCCAATGGCATCAATCCCAAGCGACCGGCACAGATAGAGCGAACGCTCAAGATGGAACGCCTGGGTTACCAAAATTGCCCGTTTCACACAAAAGATGTGGGCTGCCCGAAAGGCACTGTCATAGGTTCGGCGTCCAGCAAAATCAAGCACCAGCGCCTGGTCTGGAACTCCGAGCTTGAGCGCTGTTTGTCGCATCACTTCGGGTTCATTGTAGTGGTGAAAGCGATTATCACCCGTTAAGAGCAGTTTGCGAGCTTTGCCAGCGTGATAGAGGTCAGCCGCCGTGGCCACTCGATCATACAGGACCGGCGACGGCTGTCCATTGGGCCAGACTCCGGCCCCAAAAACGATAGCGATGCGTGGCTCATCTTCAGATGGAACCCCTGTGACTTCGCGATAGACACGCCCTTCGCACGTGCGGTGAATATAGAGTTTGAGTCCAATCGAAACCAAACCAAGCGAACCAGCCACCAAAAAAAGGACCACGACCCGTCGTCTGAGTCGTCGTCGTTTGAATTGGACCTGGCCTTCATCCTGCATAGTCTTTGTTCGGGTTTCCGGGTTCCGGGTTTTCGATAAATCCCTGCCTGCTCAAGCAAATGGATTGACTCCTCGCTACCTTGCTACTCAGGGCTTTCTTTCAAAAGAAACTCCAGCGATTCGATATCAATCCGGTCTTCGTGGGTTTTATTGTGATTGCGAATGTGTCGGATAACCGATTGCATCGCCGCACTGAATTCTGAAAAACTGACGTGCTTTTTATTCATAAACATCACGGAAAAAATCCCGGTGATGGTGTTAATCAGGTTTTGATAGGAGCGAATCATGCGATCATTTTTGGTGGTATCGCTGGTCGGTTTTTCTTTTTCGTTGCGCTGGCTCAGTTCACGGGTGAGCCCTTCAACACGTTTGGTGAGCTGGGTAACTTCTTCAAGCAGTTCATTGCGTTCGGCCACCAGCTCAGAATAGGCCGCTTTTAATTTCCCAATTTCATTGATCTCAAGTTGTGCCGCTCGAATATCAATGACCCCTTTGCGCGAAGCTGACGGAACGGCTTCAGGTGACTCGCGCTGGATTTCACTATGCGAACTGACAATAGCGAGCAACGACTGGCTCTGCGGAAACCAGCTATGAATTTTTTCACTGAGATATTTGCGCAGAAGTGGTTCTTTCTTCAGGGCTTCGTGGTGAAACGTCTGCTCAAGTAACTGAGGGGAGTGTGAAAAACTGGTTTTCAGGTATTTGGTTGATTCCAGAAAAGCATTCATGTCCTCCCGATATTTGCCACGGATATCAATGCCGCCCTGGCCACCTTTGTACATTCGATCAAAGGCAAACATGCGTTCGAGCCGTTCAACAATTGAAAGTATTTCCTGGGGAGGGGTTTCCTGGTTATGCATAGCGTCCTCTCGTCATCCGATTCGGTTTCTTCCGCAATTCTATTTATTGGGTCTTTGTCTTCAAATGTCAACTTCCGAAGCAGTATGGCCGTCAGGAAGTAAGGCAAGAGGCACTGCTGGTTGGTCGTCATCAGAAAAATCAAAGTTTGATCACAGGAATGATTTTTCGAAGAGGAATTATGAAAAAATCTATTTTTCTATCTAATTATGGTAAAATTATAATTAATTTCTACTTTATATTCACAAATTATCTAACCGATGGTCCCAGATAACTGACTTTTAGGTGAATGAGTTGACTGGAGTTTCAAAGGTAGTGCAGACTTGACCACACCAAGCAACACACATTTTTCATACATCCCAGGTAAACAGCCATTTTCCAGCCAGGTGTCTTTTGTTGCCAACCTATCACTGGCAACTTCAATCCATTTTTTATCTAGACGAGCATTTTATGAAAATCCGTGTTCTGCCCAGCATTACTGACCAGCGCAGCCAATTGCTCATTTCATTTCTCATCAATGATTGTGTGTCAGTTGATGCTGGTGCGGTCGCCTTCCATCTCACTGGGGAAAAGTTGCTTCGCGTGAAAGATCTGGTTTTAACCCATGTGCATCTGGATCACATTGCGTCATTTCCATTTATTTTCTCAGAAGAATTCACTGAAATCCGCGAGCCAGTGCGAATTCATGCTTCTGAGCGGGATATTACCAGTTTAAAAGCACATATCTTCAACAATGTCATCTGGCCCGATTTTACAAAAATCCCAAATCAACATGGTCAACTGCTGGCATTTCACCCATATACCACCCATCAACCCTTTGAGGTGGCGGGTTTGACCATCACCCCAATTCCAGTGAACCACACGGTTGAGACCTTTGGATTGGTGATTGATGACGGTCAGGTGGCGGTGGCGTTTTCTTCTGACACTGCCCGAACCGATGCGTTTTGGGACTATCTCAACACGCTTGAGCGCCTCAAAGCGGTATTTGTTGACGTCGCGTTTAACAATGAACTCGAAGGTGTGGCGCTGGCTTCAAAGCACCTGACGCCCCGGTTGCTGGTTGGTGAATTAGAAAAATTGACCCGACCTGCTGAAATTTTTGCTGTCAACCTCAAGCCGATGTGCCGGACGCTGGTCGCCAAAGAAGTCAATGAATTAAACCTGCCAAATTTGCGGGTGGCACAACTAGATGTGGACTATGAATGGTAATCTGGGTTGCCCCCTCCCTCCCACAGCCAATCTGCTCAGATAAAGGATTGAAACCCAATGCTGACGAAGGGGACAGGGAGACACTGCTTGAGAGGAAGGGGGCAGGTACCTGGGTAAGATTGAACTCAAAACGAATTTTTGAAGGCCAGTCAACCCAATGAAAAGAAGGAATTTCAGGTTGTGACCCCTGTTGCCCGGCTCTGATCCCCGGTTCTCTCCGCTGCTTGCCGTCTTCACCGCTTCCTCTTCGGTCAGTTCCCAAATGCTTCCTTGAATCACGAAATATGAGTTCTTCCCGGTCTTCCCAACCTCTTTCGGAATCCTCCTCAGCTCTGGTCGCCCAACGTGGAAGTTTTGCTTCGTTTTTGGCGCCACTGACTCAGGATACGTTTAAACAGGTTATTTCTTCGATCCAGGGCAATCTGGAAGTTGTTCATCAGACCCTTTCCTGGCTTGAAGGGTTTCAGGATCATCAGGGCTTTGAGTTGCTGCTTGATGAGATGTTGCAGGCCATTACCCTAAAAATCGGTGAATTGCTCAACGCCGATCGCACCACAATTTTTTTGCTGGATGAAGAAAAAGACGAATTGTGGTCCATCGTGGCCAAAAACGAAAATGGCAACCTGCTGGAAATCAGGTTGCCCACAACGGTCGGAATTGCTGGTGAAGTCGCGTGCTTTAAAAAAGCGGTCAATATTCCGTTTGATTTTTATGATGATCCACGTTCAGCCACGGCACGGCGATTTGACCAGCGGCATAACTATCGAACCTACACGATGCTGGCGCTGCCGCTGGTAAACGAAGCGGGCGATCTGGTGGCTGTGGTCCAGCTTCTCAATAAGCTCAAACCAGGGAGCGAACCATTTTCATCACTGGCTGAAAGAATTGATCTGGCCGGGTTTACTGAGGCCGATGAAGAAACATTCCACGAATTTGCTCCTTCGATCAAATTGATTCTTGAATCATCGCGACTGTTTTACACGGCGGCTCAAAAACAGCGGGCGGCAACCGCACTGATGAAGGCCACCCAGTCGCTCAGCCAGAGCAGCCTGGATCTGGAAGAAACCCTCAAGCGGGTGATGGATGAAGCCAAAGAACTCCTGAAGGCTGACCGGAGCGCCATCTGGTTGCTGGATGAAGAAGCCCGGCAACTCTGGACTAAAATTCCCATTGGTGGGGTGTTGCAGGAAATCCGCATCCCGGCCAACGCCGGGTTTGCCGGGCAGGTTGCGACCACAGGGGAGCCGGTCAATATTGGGTTTGATCTCTATTCCCATCCTAATTCCGAAACTTCAAAACAAACCGATCAACGGACCGGGTATCGGACCTGCAGCCTGTTGTGTATGCCGATCTTTAACGCCAATCAGAAATTAATTGGCGTGACACAATTGATCAACAAGAAAAAACAGGGTGAATTCCCGCCCTACGATGCTGCCCGATGGCCAGAGCCGCCAGAATGCTGGAAGGCCAGTTTTACCCGTGATGATCAGGAATTTATGCAGGCCTTCAATATTCAGGCCGGGGTGGCGCTGGAAAATGCCAAATTGTTTGCCACCGTCAAACAACAGGAGGAAATGCAGCGCAATATTTTGCGCAGTCTCTCAAATGCGGTGATTGCCACCGATCATGCTGGTCGGGTGATGGCCGTCAATGAAAGTGCCCGACACCTGCTCAACCTCAAACCCGAAGACCATATCGAGGGACAGTGCCTGTCTGAATTAATTCATCTCAAAGAGAATGATTTTGCCGCCTGGTTTGGCAAAGCACTTGAGCCTCAGGCCGGGAAACCCTTAGAGCAATATTACCCTGAGCAAATTCTGATGCTCGATGCCCAATCTGATTCTCACAGCGTCAATCTCACGATCAATACCATTGCTGATGCGACGGATCCAAATCTGGTTCGAGGTGCGCTGGTGGTCATGGAAGATATCAGCCAGGAAAAGCGTCTCAAAAACACCATGTACCGGTATATGACCCAGGAACTGGCCGAGCGGTTGATGCAAAACAGTGACAGCGCCAAACTGGGTGGGGATCGCAAAGATGTTTCGGTCCTGTTTTCAGATATTCGCGGGTACACCACCCTCACTGAACATATGCCGCCCGAAGAGGTGGTCGAAATGCTCAATGAATATTTCGAGCAGATGGTGGAGGCGATTTTTCGCTTTAAAGGCACATTGGATAAATACATTGGCGATGCCATTATGGCCGTTTTCGGGTCGCCGCTTCAGTTGGAAGACCACGCCTGGTACGCGGTTCAGGCGGCAATTGAAATGCGTCACCGGCTGGTTGAGTTCAATACCAGACGCAAGGCCCACCAACTCAACACCATCGCCATTGGAATTGGCATCAATACCGACAGTGTCATCAGTGGCAATATCGGTTCCAGCAAACGCATGGAATTTACCGCGATTGGCGATGGGGTGAATTTAGGTTCCCGGCTCGAAGGTGCCAGCAAACAATATGGGTGCGATATTATCATCAGTGATCGAACCTATTTTGCCTGTGAACAGCGGGTGTGGGCCCGTGAACTGGACTGCATCCGGGTCAAAGGAAAAACCGACCCGGTTTCAATCTTTGAATTGATTGGGATCCGTGAAGGACCGCTGGCCGATCAGGTGTCAGAACATCAGTTGAAGATTATTGAGTATTATCAACATGGACTTGAATTATATCGCCAACGCGAATTTACTCAGGCTCTGCGGGAATTTAACCGTGTTCTCCAGATTGCCCCAAATGATAAACCCGCGTTAATGCATAAAGATCGTTGCTGGCATCTCATCTCGGCACCTCCGGCTCAAAGTTGGGATGGGGTATGGACCATGACGGAGAAATAATACCATTTGGGGCTGAGGGTATCGGGCTAAGGGCTGAGGGAAATACAATTCTTTCAAGGATTTAGCCTTTCCGTAATACAAAGGTCTCATTTCAAGATGGTATCACTCTGGCGGCTGGAAAAATTTACTCCCGTCATCATTGAAAGGATTTCAGAACCGATGAACAACGTACCTGCCAAAGTGTTGAATGCGTCAGTCGAAGGACTCAACTTACAACCTGGAACGCTCCGGGATCAGTTGGATCAACAGGGCACGCTCTTGTTGTTTCTCCGTCATTTTGGCTGAGTGTTCCCACGTGAGAGCGTAAAGGATTTACGCCAGATTATCGCTACCCAGACCGACTACCCTCCGATTGTGTTTGTGGTTCAGGGCTCAGTTGAAGAAGGAAAAGCCTTTTTTGAGGGACTCTGGCCCGAAGCCAGGGCAATTTCCGATCCAGATTTTCAGTTGTACAAGGCATTTGGGATCAAACGCGGGAATTTAGCGCAGATTTTTGGTCCGAGCGCCCTGGTTTGTGGTTTACGGGCTGCCGCAAAGGGAAATTTTGTTGGAAAACCAATGGGTGACCCCCGGATGATGCCTGGTGCCTTTGTGGTGAATCAAAAAGGAAAGGTGCTCTGGCACCATGAATTCCAGAATGTAGGCGATCACCCCGATTTTTCCAAAATCCCCGAATTCCTGGCGAAATGACAGGGTGTCAGAATGAAGAATGAAGAATGAAGAATGAAGACGGTCTTTTATCTTGAAAAAAGTTTCCATGACAAAATTTCTGTAACTTCATCTATATCATAGAATTACAGTCAAAAGTTGATTTCTTCCGTGTAGAGAACAAAGCGAGAATTTGAAACCTGCTAACCCATTCTCTTCAAGCAGTTTGAAGGGTTCGTTTATTATCAAATCTCAAATCTCAATTCTTCATTCTTCATTCTTCATTCTCAATTCTCAATTCTTCATTCTTCATTCTTCATTCTTCATTCTCAATTCTTCATTCTTCATTCTTCCTGTTTCACCTCTTCCCACCGGGAGCGGCACTGCTCGAAAATTTCCTTCATGGTTTCACCCCCGGCCTGTCGGGCACGAACATAGGCAATCAATGAGGCGATTTGTGGAATTGGAGAGACGAAGAGTGAGCTAATCGTCTGGAAAAACGGTAACACTGTCTGGTTATAGACTTTTTGATACTCAATTGGGACTTTGATCACACTATGGGCCAGTTGATTGCCGATGGCTGGGAGGAAAAAACCGGCAATCAAGGCATTGACGATCATCACGCCTGCCACGGTAAACCACAGGCGATTCACAAGTTCTTTTGAGCGTTTCAACGCTGCCAGTCCAGAATAGCCTTCAATCAAAAAGACTGGAATTGCAAACGAAAAGGTCACCGTCGCCCATAAAACCGGAAAAAAGCAGAGGCAAGTCGCCAGAGCTATGGCACCGGTATACCAGATCACGGTTTTCAAAAGTGGTTTGAAGTTTCTTTTCAAAACCATCAGCATCGGGCGCAACGAGACTTTTTTGACCTGAACCGCCAGCAACTGCACGACAATCGGTGCAAACAAACACGAAATCAAAGAATGAATCATTCCACAGATTCCCAGCAGCAATCCAAAAACTGGGGATTCCCGCACGGCATCAGGCCCAAAGGTCCGCCACTGATTGATGTTATAGACCAGATTCAGAAACCCAACCAGGATCATTGGGGTGTGTGCAATGACTGAAATCCACAGAAATGTCCGAAAATACTGGTTATAGAGGCTCACACCCTGGCTCACAAATGACCAAAAGCCTTCAGTCCGGGCCCGGAACGCGCTGGCAAAAGCCGTGGCCGTGACTGGTCGCTGGTTTGGATCTTTCGCCATGGCCGAAAGGACCAGTTTGGCAATTCGTTTGGGGACTTTCGGTTTTTTGGGAAACGGCGGCGGCGCTTCGGTTTGATGTTTGACCAGGAGTTGTGATGTGTCACCCCGAAACGGCGGCTCGCCCGTCAGCATCTGGTAGACAATCACTCCCAGGCTGTAGAGGTCTGAGCGGGTATCAACTTCTTCGCCCCGGCATTGTTCCGGAGACATATACATTGGCGTTCCCATCACCGATCCAAGACGGGTAATCTGGCTGTCTCCGGTATGGCGCGTTGATAACAGCGACCCGGATGAATGAGCCCTGGCACCCGACGCATACCCATGCGTTCCGCTTCCGCCGGTCGGCTGGATTTTGGTGCTTCCTTCTGAATCAAAGCTGAGCGAAGCAGCACTGAACTCCGCCGGAGATGGCTGCATCATCGTTGCCGCTTCGGTTTGGGCTGAAGCCAGTTGGCGTTCAGTCGCCAACCCGGCTGAGTCAGGTTGCTGGATGGTCGGTTTGATAAAGGTGGCGGCTTCTGAAACTTCCTCGGTCACATTGGGAAATGTGGTTGAGTCACGGATTTCAAGTTGAGCCAGCGGCAGCGTTGAGCCAGTGAGCGCATTGTCAGCCGGTGTCCCACGGAGTTTGGCAATGCCAAAGTCAAGCACCTTGACGTTATAGCCATCGCGTCCGTCAGGTTCGAGCCAGATATTGTCGGGCTTGAGATCACGATGAACAATGCCGTACTGGTGGGCACGTTCAATCGCCAGGCAGATTTGTTCCACCACGTCAACCACCACATTGACCGGAAGCTGGTGTTTAAAATTCAGGACTTCAGTCAGGGTGCTGCCGTCGAGGTACTCCATCACCAGATAGGCAATTTGGGTTGCCCCGACCAGCGTGAACCCAAAATCAGTGACATTGACAATATTGGGGTGGCGCAGCCGTCCAGCGGCTTTGGCTTCACGGCGAAATCGCTCGATAAACTCTTCGTTGGCCATAAATTCCGGAGCGATGACCTTGAGGGCCACGGTTCGTTCCGTTCCCAGGTGGGTTGCCAGAAACACCGCGCCCATACCGCCCTGGCCGAGCATTTTCTCTATCAGGTATTTCCCGTCGAGCGTCAGCCCGAGCAAATCTTTCAGACTCCGCATAGTGTGTCCCCAGGTGTGATGGATGGCGCCCACGAGCGGGCGTCAATCCGAGCAACTCTAAGCAAATCCGTGAGATGTGACAATTTAAAATGGATTTTCAGTTAGGATGGTGTGGTTGATGACGCCAACACAAAAAGTCTTGAACTGGTAAGTACCGGCAAAATGTTCCTGATAAATCTTGCCTCGTGGTCAAAATAGCAGGTTTAACACCTTCATTCTTCAAATTCATCAAAAAACTGAATTCCCCTCTGCGCAAAGAGTTCAAGATTCTCTGGTGATTGAAACCACTCGTGATAGGGATTGGTTTTATCGTCCAGAAGTGACCATAAATCCCAACGGGAGATTGGTGCGCCTTCTGTGTAAAATATGTCATACATATGATCTAAGATCGGTACTAATTTATCCTTTGTGATTTCTGAACGGAGTTGGGGCGGGTCACCAACTGCCTCGGAATGAATCAACTCCGCTCTGAGTTCGAGTAATTGCGCCGCAATGTGTCGGAAATGGTCACCGTGTCTGAAGTCATACGGGTCTTTGTCCGGCACGCGTGTGACATCGTGCTGGAGTGAGTGGGCAAGTTGTTGTAAACACTCAAGATAATCGTTGATGTATGTTCGATAAAACTCAATTGGATGGCTCATATTCTTGATCGGGTTGATAGGAAGGGTCGCTGAGATCATTGACCAGCGCAACTCCAGCCCCACCACCTGAGCATCCTGGTGGAATACGGGTGATGATAAATTGTTCTGAGGCTGTGAGATCAAGCGGATCAATGGTTACAGTGAACTGGCACGGGTCAAAGCCATCTGCCAGCACTTTGACTTCATACGTTCCGCTGGGAAGCCGCTTTTTGGTAAACCGCCCATCTTTTTTGCACTGGATTGAATATTCTTTTTGGGTTTCCTGGTTGGTCAGTTCAAGCATGGCACCAGCCAGCGGCTCATCTATCGGGTCCCGAACCTGGCCTTTCAACATACGAACCGTGCCAATGTGGCCAAATTCATGGAGTTCACTACTGTAAACCACCCTGTTCCCAATGAAGAGACAGAGAATCATTCCACCAATCCACAACCATTTCATTAAATGACCCCTTTCTTTTTCAACTCAATCAGATATTCCTCGCTCAATCCCAGCATTTCCCGGTACACCAGGTCATTATCCTGCCCGAGTTTGTGCCCGGCCCAGTTGATGTGGCCCGGCGTTTCCGACAGCCGAAACATCACGTTCTGCATTTTGACTTCGCCAAGTTCTTCGTCTGGAATGGTCGTGATGGTGTCGCGAAACTGAAACTGCGGGTCGGCCATAATATGCCGGATGTCATAGACCGGAGCAATCGCGGCTTCGGCGGCTTCAAAGGCCGCCATCACTTCCTCAAGCGTGTGGCGGGCAATCCAGCCGCCAACCATTGAGTCCAGTAAATCACTGTGTCTGGCACGTTCAACACCAGACGCAAACCAGGGTTCTTCAATGACTTCGGGATGTCCAACCAGCCGCATCACTCGTTCAACAATGTTTTGCGACGAGGTTGAAACCGCCACCCACCGTTCATCTTTGGTTTGGTAGGTGTTGCGCGGAGCATTATTCATCGAGCGATTGCCAAGCCGTGGCGGAACCAGTCCAAGTTGATCAAACCACGTCGGTTGCGGCCCCAGAATCGTCAAAATTGGTTCAATCAACGCCAGATCAATCACTTGCCCTCGTCCAGTTGAATGTCGGGCGTGCAGCGCAAATGAAATTGCCATCGTGGTGGCCATGGCGGCAATGTTGTCGGCCAATCCAAGGGGGGGGAGCGTCGGTGGGCCATCTGGTTCACCAGTCATTGCCGCAAACCCGCTCATGGCTTCGGCGAGGGTGCCAAACGCCGGGCGGGTTCGATAGGGACCGTCCTGGCCAAACCCGGAAACGCGGGCGATGATCAGCTTCGGATTTAGTTCGTGCAGAAGATCTGGGGCTAAATTCCATCGTTCCAACGTGCCGGGCCGAAAGTTTTCGATCAGTACATCCGCAGTCTGAACCAGCTTTCGCACTATGTCCTGACCTTCGGGTGTTCCCAGGTAAAGTGTGATTGAGCGCTTGTTGCGTCCAGCCATTTTCCACCAGAGAGGGACGCCATTTTTGGTGGGGCCGTGGACGCGAACCGGGTCGCCGCCGTTGGGATGTTCGATTTTGATGACTTCGGCGCCAAAGTCCGCCAGATAGGTTCCGGCCAGGGGGCCGGCAAACAGGGTCGCGGCTTCAATCACGCGAATCCCTTCCAGAGCCGCTTTCGGCTGGTTTGGCATAGCAAGTGAGTCTCCACAAAAAGGATCAGGTTTGAGTTTCGGTAGTGTAGCGCGAAACCTGATTGCATCGCTGTGGAAAATCAGGGAACCCGTCTTCGGCGTCTTTTCCGGTTTCTGATATGGTATGGCTGGAATAGGCCCCTTGAAACGTGGATTTGGTGCTGATGCCTGGAAACCAATACCATTTAGGGTTCAGGGTATAGGGTTCAGGGAAATACAATTTTTTCAATAGTTTAGCTTCCCTATAAGACGAGAATTCTATTGCCAAATGGTAGCAAATACCTTTCAGAACCCTAAAATCCTTCTCCACAAATTCAATCAACCTGAATGAAACGAAGTTATGAAAATTTCAAAACAACTGCTTATTCCAACGATACTGCTGACCATCGGCGTGCTTGTGACAGGAGCATACTGGGGGCTCAGTCATCCAGACCGGGTGAAAGCGTTTTTTAAACAAGATTCAGCCGGCCAGCATTCGAAAACCAATCATCAAAAAGGGGGAAAAATGACCGAAAAAATTGTCAAAACCGATGATGAGTGGCGCAAAGAATTGACGCCGATGCAGTACCACGTGATGCGGGAAAAAGGGACCGAGCGCGCCTTTACCGGCGAACTGTACAATTTTAAAGGCAAAGGCGTGTATTTGTGTGCCGCGTGCGGAACAGAATTGTTTACCTCTGACACCAAGTATGACTCCGGGTCAGGCTGGCCAAGTTTCTGGTCTCCGGCCAAAGAAGAAAATATTGAAGAAGAATCCGATGTCAGTTTTGGCATGACCCGCACTGAGGTCAAATGTGCCCGCTGTGATGCCCACCTTGGGCACATGTTTGACGATGGTCCCCGGCCAACCGGACTGCGCTACTGCATCAATTCGGCAGCCCTGAAGTTTGAGGAGAAGAAAGAGAACAAATAGCAGAATGAAGAATTGAGAATGAAAAATTGAGAATGAAGAATGAAGAATGAAGAAAGTAGTGCTTGGTTCTTGGTTCTTGGTTCTTCTTCGAAAGTATTGGATCTCAAGCACTAAGTACCAATCACCAGCTACTAACCACATTCTTCATTCTTCATTCTTCACTCCACCGGTTGGCAGGCCAGGGCACACAGTTCGGTTTGGCGGTCATACACCTTTTGCCAGGCTTTTGAGCGGGAGAGATTCCAGGATCGCCAGGTTATTTTTTCATCTGGTGTCCAGCGGGTGATCAGCCAGTCAGCCACCCTGACACGCTGCGAAAGATGGATGGTTTCGAGGTGATTGACCACAGCCGGAACTGCATCTGCACTCAGTCGGGTCAGATAAACGGCGTCAACGGTACGGCCTTCAGAAACCCGAGCAAGGTTGGTGCCGGCAATCAGGGCATCAGGGTTGATGACATTGAGCGTTCCGATGGCAATCATTGCCGTCACCAGTGCCCCAAACGCAAAGGCCTGTCGTTGCCCACGCAAGACCGTCATTCCAAACCACACAAAAACCACGGCCAGCCAGAGCATAAATGCCGTTGTGTAGACGCGCAGTTCGGTTAACCCGTACATTTTTTGATAGATCATCATTCGTTGGAGCGCTGATGTCATCATCACCAGGAGCATCACGATTTGAAACCCGGCCAGCCAGCGAAACAATCGCTCGTGAGCCGGATTTTCCTGATTGAGCATCCAGTGCAAGGCCAGCAAAACTGGCAGAACCAGTGCCGCGACCGTCACCAGTTCAAAAAAACCACGTCGGGCATATTCGGCAAAGGTCAATCCAGAGGTTGTGAAAACTCGTGCCGCGCCTCCAAAGAAATAGCGAATCTGAATCAATACAAAGCTGAGAAATAAAAGGTTTAATAAGGAGAGAACCGTGGCAACTTCGGTAATGCCGAGGTTGCGCAACCCAAGCGGGAGCAGTGTTGACGGTGCCAGCCCAGGGCCGTTATCAAAAAACATTCGTTGAATCAGCCCACCCGTCAGCCAGGCCACAATGAGCGTCAACCCGGCGTGGACAATCAACTCGGCTGGGTCAAAATTGAAAAAGTGATTGACGAGTCGTTCAAACGTGGCGTCGGCTGAGACCAGTAATCCTCCAAACACCAGCAATAAAGGGAATGCGATGATGGCACCACGCACGATGGCTGATGCCTGACTGGTCCATTTCGAGCGTGGAATTTGTTTCCATTCCATTTCAGAAGAAAAAACAAAGGTGGGGCCAATCATTGGCGAGAGCCACGCCAGGATAAGATTGAGAAAATACTCAATCACGCCAGCCCGTCTCAGGTGAAGCAGCAATTGTGGGCGGGCGAGCAGGCCCACTGCGATGGCCGTACCCATTAAATTGAGTCCTCGGAGGGTCGGGGAATCGCGCCAGACACAGGCCGCTGAAAACACAACCGCCATCAACACCAGCCAGTGATCAAATGGGATTTTTTCCTGCCGCCAGCGGTAGGTCAGAAAGAGCAATGATCCGCCAAACCCGGCCACCCATAAAAAAATATTGGCGCCCCAGGGTATTTCCCGGAGCAACAAATCCGCTGTGAGACCGTTGAGCAGGGAAACGACCAGTACTTCTACTCCAAGTCGCATTTTTGAATCCATATCAGTTGCTCCTGTGAACTGAAACTGAATTAGTTGAATATGTTGAGCCCTTGAGTACAAAACTCTCCGACCCATTTGAGGTTAAACTCGTGGTAAGTTAAATAACTCAATCAGTTGACTTTAGTAAGCTACCGACTACTGACTACTAACTACTGACTTTATTCCATTAGCTTGCCACCGCCTGTGGAAGCGCTCCGAATCGGCGGTCACGCCGCCGAAAATCACTCACGGCCGCTTCAAGTTCAGCCGGTTGGAAATCAGGCCAGTGGCTTTTAGTAAAGAAAAATTCGGCATAAGCGCATTCCCAAAGCAGAAAATCACTCAGCCGTTGTTCGCCACTGGTGCGAATCAACAAATCAACGTCGGGTGCTGGTGACTGGCTGTTGTGGACCTGGCCAAGAAGGGTGGCAAAGGTGTCGTGGGTCAATTCAGGAAGGGTGGCGATCTTTTGAACCGCCTGCAAAATGGCGTCGCGGGATGAATAATCAACCGCAATCCGAAGGTGCAACCGCATGCCCTGACGGGTGAGGGTTTCAGCCCGGGTGATTTCTTCAACGACGGGTGCGGGGAGCCGATCCCGGCGGCCAAGAACTTCAAGGCGGACTCCCTGGCGGGCACACCGCAGGGCTTCGCGTTTCAAAAAAATCCGGAGTAATTGCATCAGGGCGGTGACCTCGGGCGCTGGTCGTTTCCAGTTATCTGAGGAGAAGGCATAGAGGGTCAGGATGTTGATGCCGAGCGATGGTGCTGCTTCAACAATCCGGCGGACGGTTTCAACCCCAGCCTGATGGCCAGCAACGCGTGGTAGCCCGCGTTGAGTGGCCCAGCGCCCGTTACCGTCCATAATAATGGCAGTATGAATTCCGTGAAGTTCTGTTTTGGTCAAAGTGCTTTGTTTCATAAAGTAAATCTCCAAAAAAAATTGCCAGCGCCCTAACGGGGGCGCATGGCTTGAATCAATGTTTCCATGTGGTTGAGATAGCGTTCCAGGGCATCGCGGCCAGACTGGGTAAGCCGATATTCAGTTTTAGGCAGTCGTCCGTCAAAAAACTTGGTGCAGGTAATGTAATTGGCTTCTTCAAGTTTGCGGGCATGGACGCTCAGGTTCCCGTCCGTGGTGTTCATCAATTTTTTGAGATCGTTAAAGGTTAATGATTCATTGACCGCAAGTGCGCTGACAATCCCCAGACGCATGCGTTCGTGAATCAATCGGTCGAGTTCGAGCGCGCTTGGTTCAGCGGTCGCTTTCCCAGGTATTTCCTGGAGTTTTGGGGTGTCTGTGGCGGTGTGGACATTTAAATCCCGTGCCAGTGCATTGTGTTTTGCCATGTCAACCTCCGTACTTCCTGGCAATGATCAGGCCGAAAATGATATGCAGCCCACCAAAACCAATCGCCATAAAGGTGTTTCCCCAGGCTGGAGGGCTAAACAAGGCCACGGTCCCAATCGAAATGAAGCACACTCCCATCATGGGCACGATGCGCACGGAAAAAGCACCACCCGTGACAATTCCCGTTCCATACATCAGCAGCCATAACCCTGGGATAATGTGAATCAGGCCGGCACGATACATCACAACCGTCAACAAGCCGCCGACCAGCAGAGGTGGCGATAAACTCAGCACAAATTTCCGGCTGGGGACGGACAATAAAGAAATATTTACGATTCGTGCTTTTCGGATCATCATGCCAAACCCAATGGCAATCGCTAGGCCGGCTTCGACCAACCAGGCCTGGAGCCATCGGGTTGGTGATGACAGGTTGGCCGCCCAGGTTGCCGCCAGAAGGGCCGTAATGCCCATCCAGACGCCTCCCCAGCCGGGCACTGCGGTAAACGCGGAAGCATTTTCCATTGCTTCGCGGATAAAGCGCAGATTATCCATTGCACGTGCGTGGAGTGCCGGAGGGTCGTTTGGTTGTTTGGGGAAAGGATGAATCGCAGCCACGGGCGGATAGTTACATAAGGATCTTATTGTTGACAAGTACTTTTTGAAATAAAGTTCTATTGCGAAATCTCCAGCTTTCATTTATTGAGACTCATCCTGAGTTGGAGCCATTTACCTATGTCCACCCTTGGAAAAATCTGTCCCACCTGCAAGCAGAAATTTACGGCTACAACCAATTTCTGCCCAACGGATAGCGAAGTCCTGGAATTTGATCTGAATTCTCTGGTCGGGACACTGCTGGATGGGCAGTATCAGGTTGAAGAATTTCTGGGAAAAGGAGGCATGGGGGCCGTGTATCGCGCTCGTCATAGCCGGCTTGGGGATATGGTGGCCATCAAGATTCTCCCCTTGCACTTGAGTGCCAACCCCGAATACCAGCGACGATTTGTGCGTGAAGGTCAGGCGGCACGTTTGTTTCGCCATCCAAATGCGGTGGCGGTCTTTGATCTGCGCGAAACCAGCGATGGTCTCCTCTATATGGTTCAGGAGTTTGTCAAAGGGCAGACGCTGACCAAAGAATTAAAAAAACGCCGGGTATTTTCCCCAACCGAGGCCTTTTACCTGCTGGCTCCGGTGATGGGGGCCCTGCAGGCAGCACACCAGAGCGGCGTTGTTCATCGAGATTTAAAGCCAGACAACATCATGATTGGGACTGATGCCGAGGGAAATCAACTCGTCAAGTTGCTGGATCTGGGCATTGCCAAGATCCGTGAAACCTCAGATATCACTGCCCTGACGATGACTGGCCAGTTACTGGGCACTCCGTTTTATATGTCACCAGAACAGTGGGACGGAACTGAGGATATTGACGGACGGGCAGATATTTATAGTCTGGCAATCATCTTGTATGAACTCATCAGTGGCAAACGCCCTTTTGAGGGAAAAACACTGGAAAGTCTGGCCTATCTCCACACGTTTACAAAGGCTAAACCGCTGCACGAGTTACGGAGCTCGATTCCATATAATTTCAGCCGGATCATTGAGCGGGCCATGGAAAAAGAACGGAACCTCCGCCCTCCAACGATGCTGGCCTTGATGGAAGAACTCCGCCAGGCCATCCTGGAGCTAAAGATTGGAATCGGAGGACCCGTAACCGATGAACAAGAAGCCGCGGTAACCCTTTTCGTTCCTTCGGGTGTACACCCAACCAATCCGGGATTGGACACACACCAGAAGGGTGCCACCAGGACACTGATTGATGTCCCTGAAAATTCTCAGAGCGATCAACTGCGAGCAACGGCTGGTACACCTGAAGCACTGGTGACTATCGTTGATTCAGTCCCATTACAGGTTCAAAAGAGTATCCCGCCACCTGATCTCTCAGCGACTCGCGTCCCTGTGAAACCAGAGCTTCCAAAAAAAGAGGTTTCCGGATCGAAATCACTTGTCGACCCTGGTCTGACGGCACCGACACTCAAGTTAGAGCCTGAACATACTGCGTTGCATCCAGTTCCATCGCCACCTGGTTTGGAGAATCTCACGGCTGAGCCATCCAACCTCAGTACATGGCTTGTGGCCCAGCCTGATATGGGGACAGGCCGGTTTTCGATAAACCAGACCCTGGTTGCCATCCTGGCTGGTTTTTTGGTGATGATCGTGGCAGGTGTCATTTTTTGGCCTCGCTTCACCCCTCCACCTCCACTTCAACCGCCACCTGTAACAAAGACGCTGGCCATGACCGAAGTGCTTCAATTCTGGCTGACCGTCGCTGGAAAAACCGGCACCACAACCACCCAGCAATTTGCCGATACACCCGAACTCCAGTCTGGCACCGAGTTTAAATTTGGGTTCCAGGCAACCGAATCCGGCTACCTGTATATTCTCGGTTCCGGTCACAATAACGAACTCACAACGTTTTTGACCAATGTTCGAGAGCCTGGCGCTTCTGCCTCGTTCAATGTTCTTCCAGGTGGCAAACTGTGCATGTATCCAGAAAATAAAGACATCTGGATTAAACTCGATGATCAGCCTGGAGTGGAGACCTACCTCCTGGTTTTTTCACCAGTTCAATTGGAGTCGCCGGCTTTTTGGAACCTGGCCCCCGGATACCAGCTCACCCCTCAGGAGCAGCGTGAGTGGTCCCTCCTCCATGCTTCTTTCTCCAAAGCCGAGACCAAAATTCTTTCCGAACCGGCTCCACGACTCTCAGTTTTGACACCAAAAGATCAGAACCCGAAGAAACCAGTTGTCTTCGAAATCAAGATCAACCATAAATGAGTGTGCAGCGGTTTCAGGAAAAACAGGCAAAAGACGTGTCTTTTCTCAGGCTGTTTCCAGACGAAACCCTGTCGTTTTTGTAAATCCTGGGTGAAGCCCAGACTGTTTTACCCGAATTGAAGTTTGTCCGTGTACGAGATGAAAGTGGAGAATCAGGTGTATGTTGAAGTCTGTATTGGTTTGCATTGTGGTTATTGGGTCACTGGTGGCAGGGCAACCCGCTACCTGGGCATTTCAAAAAGGGGCCGATCAAGTTCGAGGAAGTTTTCTGAGCACTCGCCCCAATAAAATTGCCACCAACCCCAAACTCAAAAAAACAGCGTTGAAAAAGAAAACATCAGCGACGGCTGAATCCGGTTCAACTGGGGCCGCCAGTTCCCATAAACTGACCATTTCGACACCTGGCACAGCCGTCGGGTTGGGGTATACGCTTTTTATGAAGGATGCAAAGGATCAGCCGGTTCGGGTTGATCCCTCACGAGCGTTTGTCACGGGCGATGCTATTCGCCTGTTGCTTGAGCCCAACATAGATGGGTTTTTATATATCTTTCACACCGAAGAGAACAAAAACCCCCAGCTTTTGTTTCCAGATCCCCGCCTGCAAGCTGGATCCAATGCTGTTCGAGCTCATGTTCCCTATGAAGTTCCATCCAGTACTGATTCCAATCAATCGAATCGCTGGTTTATCTTTGAAGGTGACCCCGCCACCGAACGACTGTTAATCATCATCGCCCGCCAACCAATCCCAGGGATTCCGATTGGGCAAGAGCTGGTCCAGCAATACGTCGGACATGAAACAGACTTTAAATGGTCTCCGAACGAAAAACTGTGGGCCAAAATTCGGGATGAAAGAACCGGAGCCCAAATTGCAACTACCACTCGGGCGAGCAAGGAGCAAACGAAAGCTGAACAGACTTCATTGACTCGCTCGCTCGGATTGCCAAAAAGCGCGCCACCGCCTTCAGTCATTTTGATGAATCAGTCAGTTGACAAAGAAAACCTGGTGGCAGAAGTTGATCTCACCCATAAGTGAAGCCGTGGGAATAAAGAATTGAGAATGAAGCATGAAGAATGAAGAAATAAACTGGTGTTTGGTACGTGGTGCTTGGTTTCAAGAACCCGGAACCCGGAACCCGGAACCCGATGTTTTCTTCATTCTTCATTCGATTTAGCTTTTATTTCTTGACGCGGAAAGTCGCGTCGCTGTCATCCTGCCCACGATTTCCAGCCTTATCCACTGCCACAACCCGAACCTTTGCCATTTTTGTCTTCGCCATGTTTGATGGAACGGTAAAGGCAAACGATTGCGCTGATGCCGGTAATCCAGTCGCGATGAGATTTGGATAGCTGATACCTCCGTCAGTTGATACAAAAAGATCGTGGCTGGCCAGTTCGAGATTGTCACTCGACTGCCACTGAATCAAAAACGATTGATTGAGCTTCAATTTTTCACCGCCATTTGGAGCAATCAGCCGCACCGAAGGTGGTGTTGTGTCATCTGGCGCGGGGACTGTAATGGTAAAATCAGCCTCCGACATATCTGACCCACTGTTTCCGGCCTGATCAGTGGCTGAGACTCGAACTCTGCCGCGAGTCGTCGCCAGAGTTGAAGGAAGTTGTGCAGCAAACGAAGTCGCATTGCCGGGCAACCCGGTGGCGAGCTGGATCGCAAACGCGGCGCCTCCATCCGTTGAGAGGTGAATGGTTTGGGACCGAACCCCAACATTATCGCTTGAGTTCCACCGAATCATCAAATTTGCCCCGGCTGTTGCCTGTTCGCCTCCGTTGGGTGACACAAGCTGGACGGTTGGCGCCACTGTATCCGCCTGATTTGGCGCCGTAATTGAGAAATCAGCGTCAGACGTATCGGATCCGGTCTTGCCATTGCTATCGGTCGCCGTGACCCGTACCCTCGCCCGAGTGGTGGCACTGATGGTGGCAGAGAGTGTGGCTGAAAAACTGGTGGCTGACCCGCTCAGACCGGTTGCCAGCGTGGTTGGGAATGTTCCGCCACCATCACTCGAAAGTGCAATGGCATGGGAACTGATTCCTTTATCATCCGAACTGGCCCACGAAATGGAGAGCGGTGAGTTGAGAGCGATTTGTTCACCGCCGTTTGGTGAATTGACTCTCAGGGTCGGCGGGTTGTCTGATGTAGACGATGAAGATTTCAAATCAAAGTAGGCAATTTGTTCCGATGGGTTGCCATAATTTGAATAAATCCGGATGTTTCCATCCGGTGCAATCGCGGCGCCAAGGTCGCCGACTCCGGCTCGGGCTACGGTCAGATCGGTTCCCGTATCATCAGCCAGCAAAATTTCATCCAGCGTCTCAGGCCAGGTAATGCCATCTTCCGAAATGCCCCTGGCGTGGAAGAAATGCAAATACATGGTGTAGAGATAGAATTTCCCATCTTTTTCCACCACCGTCGGATCGTGGAATCCTTTATAGAGCATTTTGAAATTTCCCCAGGTCAGGCCATCTGGCGATGTTCCCAGATACAAGTCACTTGGCTGGTTTGAAGTACTGACCAGATTTGCCGAAAAGATGGCGGCAAAGGTGCCATCTTTGAGCCGATAAAACGCACCATGTCCAGCCAACTGAAACTGGCTGGCCGGATCGTTCGAGGCAATTTCAATCCGGACACCTGGTTCCTGGGTAAACGTGACACCATCATTTGAAATCGCACTGATAATATGGTGTTTGGGTGGCATATTTGGCTCTTGTTTGGGTGAACACCGAATGTACATCCGATACCGCCCATCTGCCAGCCTGACGACACTTGGCCCCCCAAACGCAAAGGTGAGATCTGTCGGATTTGAAGATCCTTTTAAGACAATCCCTTTCACGGTCCAGGTGATACCATCTGGTGATTCAGCATATTTAATTTGATCATCACCTAAGGTTGAGCGATTGTAATACATTCGATAACTGCCGTTATCCAACCGTTGAATGTTTGGCATAAGGTAGGAACCACTTTTTGGTGCCTCATTTCCAGCCATCGAACCAATACAGATGCCTTTCATCACAAACGTTTCGCGCTCATTTTGGGCAGGTTGTCCACTGATCAATTGTTGAAAGTAGGTAAAGAATTTGTCAGTGCCTTCGGAATTCCAGTTAAACCCACCGTGGGCAAGATCAGGATCTTCAAACATTAAATCAATTGACCCGCCATGTTTTTTGAGCCAGTCGGCGGTGCGTTCCATCCCCGGACAGCCGGTTTTTTCGGGGTTAGGGTCTTTTCCACCGCAAAATAATGCCCAGTGCGTTCCGGCAAACACCTTCTCACCCAGTTCACCACTTTCAATATCGGCATACAGCGGAAAATCCAGTTCAGCGCTTCCTGAGAGGGCAAACGTCATTCCAAAATAGTTATTTCCAGTATCGTGGTCAAAATAGGTCACGCCATAGCTATTGGCCGAACCGCGACTAAATCCCTGTAAAATGGCGGTGCCTGGTTTCTGGCCGCGTTCTCTGAGAAAGGTTTCCATAATTGGATACAATTCGTTGACCAGATAATAATCCCGACCCGTTCCGGTTTCTCCGAACCACCACTGGAGTGCGATGATGGCCACCCCGTGTTTTTCGAGGCTTGGATACCACAGATAAAATTCATCGAACGCAAAGCTGGTACTGCCGTGTAAAGCGATCATCACAGGTTTGTTTTCGGCTGGATTTGATGGCTCCCACGAAACAGCGAAACTTTCACCATCGGGTGTTGGAATGACCCTGGCACCTTTATCAAGCGCAAACTGGACTCGCTCTGGGTTGCTTGCTTTAGCTAACTCAAACAACTGCTTGGCCTTACCAGTTAATTCATTGGTTGTGCTCTGACGGGTGCCCGGTCGAATCGGGCGTGGTCTGGCCGGAAATGGATGGCGGGCAATCTGGTGCGGTGGGTGGCAACTGGCGCCAACTGGTTGTTCAGGAAGGACGACATTGAGTTGAAAAATGGAAACAACCACAAAAAATATCAAAAAGAAGCGCTGTCGAATCATAAATTTGTTCGCTCCTGTAATCTCAGGCTGTGATAAAGCATTGGGTGGGCATGAGTTCCTTGGGAAACCCCATCGCCACACAGAGACACCCCTCAGTTTCAGGAAAGAAACCTGCGGAATAGTTTGGGAGAAGCTCAGGCGTGCTTCTGTGTTGGCGTGGAGTGAAAAGTTAATTCCAAAAATGGGAACTTCCCCGGAAAATGCGCGACTAAAGATAAGGTTGTGTTTCGGAACAAATCATCTGCACTCCTCTAGCCCTGACATTCCAGCTTTTTTCCCTTTCTCCAGGCACAACGAACCATCATTCTCAAATTGGTCAGAGGTCACGCATGAAACGTGCAAAAAATATAGTTTTGCTCTCGGTAGTATTGATCGGGGTTGGATGTCTGTTTGTGAAGCTGTCAACTCACGCCCAGCAGACCGACTATGAACGTCAGTACCAGAAGCTCAAAGCCCAGGCCGAAAAGCTGTATCAGGAAAAATCCTACGCTCTGGCCAATGCCGAATACGCCAAAATCAACCCGGCGCTCCTGCCTCAAGCTGAGTCTCGCTGGGTACAATTTCGACTGGCTGACACGTTGTGGCGTTCGCAGGCAGCGACTGAAACCGCTGATACTTCACAACTTGACCGGGCGCAACGGCAGCTTGAAGCCCTGGTGCGTGACATTCAGCGTCCGGAAGACCGTGACCTGGTCTGGGCTGAAGTTCAGGAGTCGCTCGGTGATTTCTGGTGGTTGCGCCGCCAATCCCACAACTGGTATCAGGGCTGGCAATATTATCAACCGGCTCTCGACTGGTGGGCCAGTTCGCCTGAAATTGATGTGGCTCGTGACCGCTATCTCAAGATTGTCTTTCGGATGTCAACGCCACCCTGGGCTGATCAATATTACTATTATGGGTATTATGGTTCCTTGCCGCTGGAAATCGCCGCCAATGCCCTGGCCATCGCCCAAACCGAAAATGACAAGGCGCACGCCAGTTATTTGCTGGCTGCCACCTATCGTTATCAAGGCGGTCAACTAGATCGTCAGGAACGGGTTCCAGCTCTTTTTGAACAGGCACTCAAGCCCGGCAAAAACACTGACTGGTATGACGATACCCTGTTTGCTTATGCCCAATGGATGAAGGACACCGGGGTGATCAACTGGAGCGAACAAACCGGCTGGACCAGGTCGCCGGATTTTGTCAAAGCTCTCGAACTCTACCGCCGATTGACCACCGAATTCCAAAAAGGCGAGACCCGCTTTTTCGACCAGGCTGAGGAAGAAATCAAAACCATTACCCAGCCCGTGGTGGAAGCTTCTGCCTCGAATATTTTTCTGCCGGATTCTGAAATTGAATATTCGTTGAGCTGGCGTAACGTCAAACAGATCAATCTGGCGATCTATCAAACCGATTTGACCCAGGACGTGGTCTTCAAAGCTGATGAACAACAGGTTGATAACTGGCTGGAGGCAATCGCCCTTTCAGCTCAAACCAAAGTGAAATCCTGGACGAAAGAAACTGGTGAGAAAGGCGACTACAAGCCCGGTTTTGAAACACTTCGACTGAATGAAAAGCTTCCCGTCGGCGCCTATCTCCTCACGGCTGAAGCCGGCGGGCAGAAATCCCGCGAGTTGATCCTGGTGACCAATGCTTCGCTGGTGGTCAAGACTTCGCCGACGAAGGTGATTGCCTTCTTGACGGATGCCGCGAATGGAAAACCGCTTGCCAGTGCCAAACTGCGGATATGGGATCAATACTATCAAAACAATGCCTGGCAAAGTCGTGATTATCAGCTCGAAACCGACCAAAACGGGCTGGCCCAGATCAATCTGGTATCACATACCGATTACACTCACCGAATCTTTGTAGCTGGGAAGAGCCAGGATCATCAGGCGTTTTGCGTTGCCTCCGACGAAAACCGGAGTGAATCAGCCAAATGGAGGGTTTATGCCTTTACTGATCGGCCTGCCTATCGGCCCAATGAGACGGTGAGCTGGAAATTCCTGGTTCGCAATCAGAGTGATCAAACCTACACAACCCCAGCCAATCAGGTCGTCGAGTATGAAATCACCGACCCACGCGGTACCAAAGTCAAAGCCGACAAGGCCACGCTCAATCAGTTTGGCAGTGCCTGGGGAACGCTGGACCTGACCGACACCATGCCGCTTGGGGAATATCGCATCACGTTCTGGACCGATGGGCGCAACCTCACGATTGGCGCGGCAACGCTCTTTCGAATGGAAGAATACAAACTCCCGGAATTTAAAGTCTCGGTCAGTGCGCCTGAGGAAAACGGACGCAAAAAGACCTTCCGGCTGGGTGATGAAGTCGAAGTCGCCATTCAGGCGGATTATTATTTTGGCGGACCGGTGGCAAATGCGACGGTTCAGGTGGTTGTTTACCAGAAACCATTTTATCAGTACTGGCAGGAACCGCGTGAATATCCCTGGTTTTATGAAGACTCTGACCATGATTCCTCTCGCCGAAGTTCCGAATATGGAAATGGTCAGACGGTAAAACAAGAAACGATCAAAACTGACCTGAACGGAAAAGCCACGCTTAAATTTGAAACCCCGCGTGATAGCAATCAGGATTTTGAATATCGCGTTGAAGCCCGCGTGACGGATGCTTCGCGGCGTGAAATCATCGGGAGCGATAAAATTCGGGTCACCCACCAAAGGTACTATGTCTACCCGCGAGCCGATCACTGGATTTATCAACCGCAAGATCGGGTGACGATGAAATTCAAGGCCATTGACGCCAATTCGTCGCCAGTTGAAGCTGAAGGAATCGTCACCATCTGGCGCGAAACGTGGCGTGAAATCTGGGTTGATCCAACCGGGCGTGAAGTGACTGGCGAGGAGTTACGCAAGCTGCAAACCGCCGGAACGATTTTCCCGCCCCAGGTTCCGAACGGTGAAAAAAACTGGAAACTCAAGGCGCGAGGCTACAAACGCGACGAAGTCCTCAAACAAACCGTCAAAACCAATGCCGAAGGTAATGGGGAACTGATATTTACGGCGGCACAGGAAGGGTACTACACGATCAACTGGGCAAGTACTGACCAGGATCAGCGCCCGGTGCTGGCTGCCACTCAGATTTGGGTCTCAACCGCAAACAACCAGGACCTGGGGTTCCATCCACAACAGGTTCAAATCATTGTGGATAAAGACACCGCGCAGGTGGGCCGTACAATGCCGGTGTTGCTGACTTCACCGGTAAATGACCGATATATTTTGTTCACGATTGAAAGCGACGAAATTTACAGTCATCAGGTGGTTCATGTGACCGGAACGACCCGGCTGGTTGAAGTTCCCATTGATGCCCGACATGTTCCAAACGTGAAAATGACCGCCGTGATGGTCAACGAGTATCAGGTGGTCGGTGCCGAAGTTGAACTGGTGGTTCCACCAACAGAAAACTTCCTGAAAGTGGACATTCAAGCCGACCGTGACGAATATCAGGCCCGTCAGGAAGGCACGTTGACTGTAACGACCCGCGATTCCAGCAATCGGCCAGTTTCAGCCGAAGTAGCGCTTGGGTTGTCAGATGAATCAGTTCTGTACATCCAGAGTGATTATGCCGCTGATCCGCGAGCCTGGTTCTATGGCCGCAAACGCCCGGATCTGGTGAAAGATTTCAATTCATTCCAGATCAAATCTTATACCAAAGTGCTTCCACCAGAGCCTGAAGACGAGAGCAATGTCCTGATTGATGGGATAGATCAAAATTCAGTTTCAAGCCAGGATCGTCTTTGGTTTGGAGGAAGAACCCATAATGGGATGGGATCAGGAAAAGGTGGTGGTTATGGTGGCGGAATCGGCTATAGCACGGCAGGAGGACAGGCCATCGGCTTTGGCTTCGGTAATGCCTCTCGCACGAATGAGTTGCGCGGCCAGTTGATGACCGAAGAAAAAGCAAGTCTCAAACGGAGAGCCGCTGGGGAACAAGATGCAAGTAAGGGTGACTTTGCCATTTCATCAGATGCCAGACAAACTCAAGAAGAGCCATCCGTTGTGGTGCGCAATGATTTCCGGGCAACGGCGTTCTGGCAACCGGATATTCGCACCGATGCCCAGGGGAAAGCCGTGGTGAAAGTGACTTATCCTGACACGTTGACGTCGTGGAAAGCTGTGGCGCGGGCATTTACCACCAGCACCCAGACTGGCATTGGCGAAACAACAACCCGAACCAAACAACCATTGATCGTGCGGTTGCAAGCGCCGCGCTTCTTTGTCGAGCAGGATCTGGCGACGGTTTCTGCCGTCATCAACAACAATACCAGCAAAGAATTAACCGTCCTTCCATCCATTACGGCTGAAGGGATTGTGGTTTCGGGCATTGTCGTCAACGGACAGTTTGTCAAAGGCGAGCAATCGTCCATCAAAGTTCCAGCCAACGGCGAAGCACGGGCCGATTGGGTTGTTTCAGCCCAGGAAAAGGGAACGGCGAAACTCAAAGTCACTGCCAGAAGCGGTCAACTGGCGGATGCCATGGAGCGAAGCTATCCGATTTTTGAGCATGGGATTGAAAAACTGCTTGCCCGGTCTGGAAAACTGCGCGGTGATGGCGTAACGATCAAACTGGAACTTCCGGTCGAACGCAAACCCCAAACCACCCGGATGAGCGTCCAGGTGACGCCGAGCATGGCCGTGACGATGCTGGATGCGCTGCCGTACCTGATTGACTATCCGTATGGCTGTACGGAACAGACCATGAGCCGTTTTCTGCCAGCCGTGATAACCGCGAAAACACTCAATGATTTAGGGATCAAACCAGAGTCGGTGATGGGAAAAGTTTTTGGCGGCATTGAACCGGAAACCGCTGATAAAACCCACTCCAAACCGCCGCAGGATTTGCGCAAACTCGATGACATGACCAAAAAGGGACTGGAACGGCTCTACGATTTTCAACATTCAGATGGTGGCTGGGGCTGGTGGAAAGAGGGGGAAAGCGACCACTTTATGACC
>CAZXCE010000001.1:0-66419 GCA_964639175.1 uncultured Clostridia bacterium | reverse complement strand
TGTAGAAAACAGCAGCAGCGGCAGGAGACGCAGATATTTCATAGGAAAAAACTTTCGGAGTGCGGCGGCTCGACGCCGCTTTGCATTTCGGCGGCTTGACGCTTGTGGAGTGCGGCGGCTCGACGCCGCTTTGCGTTGCGGTTTTACGGCATGACCGTGATCGTGCAGCTTCCCACATCGGCATTTGCCGGATCGGAGAGTTGATAGGTTCCGGTACTCAAAGCCAGTTCCACCTTGGCATCATTGCCTTCCTGGGGAAGATCGAGCGGAGAGGCGTTCGGACGCGTCAACCGATAGGTCGGAGCCACGAGCGTCCCAGTGCAGGTCTGCACATTCAGGACACGGGTTCCAGCGGGAACGGTTACCTCGGTCGGTTCAAATCCAAACGGCGTGGCATACACCACAATCCAGCCGACCTGACCGCTTTGGACTTTGGGAGCAGCAACTGGCACCGGGATCCCTGGCGGTGCTGATTTGACCGGCGAGGAAGCCGTCTTTGGGGCAGGGGTACTCAATGCTTGTGATACCCAGGGAGTGATTCCAATTCCAATTCCAACCGCTACAATCAAAGCGGAAACAAACCGGCGCCGATGGCGGAGATTCGCAATTAATTTCATAAACACACTCAACTGTGAGAAAGAAGATTCAGTCTGTTTTACACTTTGGGTGTAAATGGTTATTTGCACGGAGAAGCAAAAATGATTCAGCGAAAAGACCGGAAAAACCAGAAGAATGGTTTTTCCAGTCAAAATAAATTACCCTTGTTGAATTGAGCTTGATTCATTCAGTGCAATCGCTGTACCAGGGAATAATTTAAATCCGAGTAAACACTTTTTTATATAAACTATTCTTTAAATTGGCTTTGTATAGAAACTAGATGAATTGAAGTTGCAAATTAAACTTCAATTATTCACTTTTTGGTTAAAATCTTTAACCAAAAGGTGAAAGCAGCCAAAGCATTTATTGGTTGGCAGATACCTGTTTCCGGAGATCGAGATCGTTAACCAAAAGGTTAAAACAATATTTCAATTGGTTCTCTCATTTCACTGTTCTAGTTTGGTTTAACAAGTCGGACAAATGCTTAAACGGCAGCAACCTTAAAACCTTGAGATGGGCCTCCAGATAAGAGGATTCAGATTGAGTTTTTCTTCCGTAACTTCCGAATTGAGACAAAATGGCGTTCTTTTCACGTCTACTCGCAATCGGCAACTGGGAAGACCTTCACCCAATGCAGGTGGATAACTGACTGCGGTTGCATCGTCTTTTTCCAAATCACAAAAACTGGAAGTTCCCAAAAAGAAGAATGACTCTGATCAAGCAGATTTTGAAACCAAGTCAGGTTTGCCCCAGACACGCGCAATACTTTTGCCGAAAGGCAGAACGTAATCCGGTTCTCTTTCCCCTACAAAAAGCTGGTTGCCTGTTGTTTCCACAAGTGGAGTTGAATGTTATGAAAGTGACAATCTTCAGTTGGCCTGATTTGGGTCAGTAGTGGCTGAATAAACCGTGCCTGACCAGGTTTTTCCGCTCCTGTAAATGGTATTGAGAGGCTGTACCTCACAAGATGTGTCTTGTTGGGGAACAGTAAAAATTACGGTTCGTGTTGTCAAGTCCATAGTTCAAAATTTTTCAGTCGAGTGAAAGATTTGGCTCTTTGGTATTTGCCGTGGACGACCACAAGATGTAGAAATTCAAATTGGAGCGGGAGGGCCATATAAGCGATACCCATCCAGATCTAAAGTAATGCGTTGGAACAAATGAGTTGGGTTTAAAATCCCGTAGCAGCGGCGCTTGATGACTTTGATTTTATTGTTTAACCCTTCAACAAACCCACTGCTGAGACGATCCAGAAAATAATTGGTAATCTCCTCCTTCCAGCCATCAAGTGTTTTCAAGAACGTGTCAAAACAGGTCAACCCGCTGGACCGAACCCGATCCTGCCACCGCTCAATCAAGCGTGTCGCCTCAGCTTTGGACAGATCCTGTTCAAAAATGGCGGTTAATTCTTCTCGGAACTCATACGCCTGACTCAGGGCGGGTGAAGCATCCAGGAGTCGCTCCAGCACCGTCTGCCCGCCTGCGTCCAATTCGGCTGGATTTTGGCGAAACGCCCACACATTCCCTTTGAGTTCCGCGATCTCCGCTTCTGGAAGTTCCGCCTTGAGACGCCGATATTCCTGCCGGCGCAATTGATCAGCACTTTCCCGATACAGTTTGGCGATATGAAAGCGGTCCGCCACGATTTTCGCCGCTGGTAATTCCTCTTTGACGGCATTGATATATCCCTCATAGAGATCGGTGCACACCGTCTTGATTTGTTCCTTGACTGATTCCGGCAACCCCTTCAGAAACCCTTTGACCGTTTCCTTGCGCCGATCTCCCAGCACCCCCAGCACCTGGATTCGCCCGTCCCCGTGCCGCCCAGTCACGATCACCACAAAATCCCGATGCCCTTTCTTGAGTGCGATCTCATCCAACCCCAGCACCTCAATCCCCATCGTTTTTTCCCAATCCACTTCCGTTGCCATCTCCCGCTCCAGCACTCCCATCACCGCTTCATACCCCAACCCTTCTTTCGCACTCACGTCCGCCACCGTGCTGTTCACCAACTGCAACATCACCTGTCGTTCATAGGCTTTCGTACATCCACTTTTCGCTCGATACCACTCCAGTTTCTGTGTTGTCGTTGGCCGATCCTCACAATATGGACACCGATATCTTTTCGGGCTGATCTCGATGTAGACCGCCTGTCCTAAGATCGGCAAATGTCTTAACCGGATTTGTTCATCTACTCCATGATACTCCTCAATCTCCCTCCCGCACTTTCGACACCTCGTCCCTCGCTCTTCGCTTTCCACTCCGATGATGATCTCTCCCCTCTCCGTTATTTCCATTCTCAACACTTTCACTTTCGGGATATCCAATCGAATGTTGATCTGCGGTTGGGTTTCTTTTTTCATTTTTTCCTCCTCATTCCCTTCTGTTTTCTTTTTTCTCTCGACCACAACATATTGTATCTTTCACGGCAAATACCAAAGAGCCAAAGATTTTTTATGCTATAGATAGACAGCGAGCGAACTCCGGTTTCAAGCTGGGTTTCGTTGAGAGAATATTTCGGGAAAATTGTCAGGCGAAAGCCACTGGGTAAAATCTCGGTTTCTGGCAGTCCTTGATTCCTGAACTGGCGAAAGGAAACATCATGATTGGTCCACCCTATTTTGATCTGACACACCTGCCATCGGTTTCAGTCGTGGTTGCCACTCGCAACCGGGGAGACCAGGTCCGACAAACCATTACTTCGATCCTGGCCAACGACTATCCCCGGTTTGATCTCTGGGTCGTGGACCAGAGTGAATCGGATGACACCTGTCAGGTGGTTCAGCCATTTGAAACAAATGGCCGGCTGCACTACGTGCGGAGTTCAACTACAGGGGTCTCGACTGGGCGCAATCTGGGAATCACGCTTTCTCAGGGCGAGTTGATTGCCATTACTGATGACGACTGCGAGGCGGCCTCGGACTGGATCACCCAGATGGTGAATGCCTTTTCCCAACATCCCGCTGCCGGAATTGTTTTTGGGAATGTACTGACAGCGCCACACGACACAAACGCAGGATTTATCCCTGGATATTACCGAAATGATTGTTTTTTAGCCCGCACGATTTATTACAAGCACTGCGTAGAGGGAATTTCAGCCTGCATAGGGCTGCGCCGGGCAGTGTGGCACCAACTCAATGGGTTTGATCCGATGCTTGGTGCCGGAGCGCCGCTTAAATCGGCTGGGGAAACTGACTTTGCCATCCGGGCGCTGCTGGCCGGGATTCCGATTTATGAGACACCTGCCCCGGCAGTCACCCACTTCGGATTTCGCACCTGGGAGCAGGGACGAAGCCTGATTCAAGGATATATGTTCGGGATTGCTGCTGCTCTGACCAAAAACCTGAAGTGTGGCCACTGGTCTGTTCTGGCGGTCCTGGTTCATCTTGGCTGGCGATGGGCGTTCCAAAAGCCGGTCGTTGATCTGGGACGACGCCCACCCCGCTGGATGCGACTGGCGGCTTTTCTCAGCGGTATCTGGGGAGCGTTGCGAACTCCGGTTGATCGAAAGACAGGACAGTTTCGGACGGCGCGACGTTCAGAAACACAATCTCTTTCGCTTGAGTCGAGTGTGATCCTTCACCCGCTGACAAAGAAGAATTAAGCTGGTGAAGGCAAAATCCGGCTACTGGAAGACGGGGAGAAAAAGCCTCAGCCTGATCGGTTGAATGGGTACATCAAGCCCACGTAGCCTCCATCTTGACGTCTTCCGATAATCTTCTTTCGCCATCTGCCTCCAAACGCTTACCTACCGAGTAGTGAAGTTATCTTGAATTTAAATCCAATTCCTGCGCATTTTTATGTCAAAGGTCAATCAATTGCCTTTTTATATCGGTTTTGGGGGAAGGAGTGGAACAGAAAACCCGCTTCAGAAACTCAAGTCACCTACTTTTCCAGGTTCGGAGTCGCTGTACTTCCACCAAGTCCATTCAAAAGCATCCAGAGAGGCGATGTTTAGCTCTCTGGTATTCCCCGTGAAAATTGGCATTTTGATCAAACCCAAAATCTGTAAGTTCTTTAGAATCAATTTCTGTTTTTGAAGCTATATCGGTTTCCACGGGAAATACCAAAGAGCCTAAAAATACCCTAATTTTTTTCAGTGCTTTTCCTTCATCTCTTGCCAATCAAATGTTGCTTTATGACATAAGGTTTTTTCTGTTGTGACTCGAAATAGGTGCGCATAACTAACTCTGAGATAAATCCAGTCGTGAAAAATTGGATCGAGGTAACACCAAGCATAATGCCGATGTAAAATAGTGGATATGTACTGGTTATTTCACCGAACAGTTTGAGTACGAACGAATAGGAAAGGATTGCGCTACTCAAGAGAAATGAACCAAGGCCAAGCGAGCCGAACAGGTGCATCGGCTTTTGGCGGTATTGGAGGAAGAAGAGCATTAATAGCAAGTCGCTTGCCACGCGAAAGGTACGTGATAACCCATATTTGGACTGGCCGTAGCGCCGCGCATGGTGGCGAACTGGTATTTCAATAATTTTCGCCCCAGTAATCGCGGCCAGCACTGGAATAAACCGGTGTAACTCACCATAAAGATCAAGTTGTTTGGCTGTCTCCTGCCTAAAAACCTTGAGAGTGCAACCATAATCATGCACATATACACCAGTAAGGTAACGAATCAAGTGGTTTGCAAGCTTGCTTGGAATTTTGCGTAGCCACACCCCATCCTGACGATTTTGCCGCCAACCAATGACCATATCTGCCTGTTCTTTCTCCAAACGCGTGATCATTAGTGGTATATCTGCTGGGTCGTTTTGCAAATCGCCGTCCATGGTGGCGATATACTCCCCGCGTGCAGCGGCAATCCCAGCAGCAATTGCTGAGGTCTGACCATAATTGCGACGGAAAGTGATCAATTGCCAATTTGGCCTCATACGCAGACAAATCTCATTTACCGTGTGGTCACAGGAACCATCATCAACAAAAACGATTTCAGCATCAATATCTTGAAGTGCAGTCTCAAGTGCTTTAATGAGTAAGCCAATTGATTCAGCTTCGTGATAAACAGGAATGACAACTGATAAAAACATAAAGTACCTTATAAGTAATAATAAAGGTGAAACCAATCAACAAAAACCTTAAGTCCTTCTTTTAATGATGTTTTAGGGGTAAAACCAAAATCGTGCGCCGCATCAGAGATATCGGCGAATGTGTCCTGCATATCTCCCTTCTGGATAGGCACGAATTCCTTGATGGCCGGTTTACCGATGTACCCCTCCAACAATTCAATTAGGTAAGATAAAGACTCACTGTGGTGATTGCCAAGATTATAGATCCGGTGAGGCGGATCTACTGAAGGAGGTGCATAAAGTACAGAAACTAACCCGTCCACAACATCCCCAATGAAAGTGAAGTCGCGCCGCATATTGCCGTAATTATAGATTTGAATTGGTTTGTCTTCGACGATGTTACGAGCAAATTGATAGTAGGCCATATCTGGTCTACCCCAGGGCCCGTAAACGGTGAAAAACCGAAGCCCAGTCATTGGAATTCCATAAAGCCGTGAATAAGATTCGGCTATCACTTCACCCGATTTCTTTGTCGCTGCATAAAGCGAAACTGGGTGATCAGTCCGGTCTGTACTGCAAAAGGGCAATTTGCGGTTCGCACCGTAAACTGAACTGGAACTGGCATAGACAAGATGCCTCAAATTTGGCAAAACACGGCAACATTCCAGGACTTCAAGCATCCCCGAAATATTTGCAGAGACATAGCTGCGTGGGGATTCCAAGCTATAGCGAACACCTGCTTGGGCTGCTAAGTGGATAATATGGGTGATCTCGCCTGCAAATGGGGTGATGGCAGTTTGCAGGGCTTTAGGTTCAGCAAGGTCAAGCTGGAGAAATTCAGGCTTATTAGAATGCGACATCAATACATTAAGGCGGGCCTGCTTTAGTATAGGATCATAATAGTTGTTCAAATTGTCGATACCAAGCACTTGATTACCATTGTCAAGCAAATGCTGTGCCGTATGCATAGCGATGAATCCAGCGATTCCGGTAAGAAGAATCATGGTCACATAACTCCAGTAGCTTGTATGTCTTCCAACTCCGAGGGATTTTACACGATCTTTCCACCTGTTATTTTCCAGGAGTTGCTTTCTATTTCAATTGTAATGTATGCGTCTAAATGACTAGAACATCCTCGATACTTAATCGAGCTTAATAACTGACCATTCGCGTAATAAAAATCCTGTTTTGCGAATTATTTTTCTAGTTTGGGTCAAAATTGCCTTGAAAAATTCTCAAACTCTCAAAAAGTACACATGAGCATCTTCAAGACGAAGCCTGATCCAGTTTTTCGGTCTCTCATCACACACCTGACCAAACAGGAAAGGCAGAAAAATTCTTATCCGCTTCAATTCTGAGTTGTCATCAGGCAGGATTGAATCAATTGGTTCAGATTCAAGCTCTGAATTTCGTACGCTGAAGCTCAAATTTTTCTTGTGATGTCATTTTCCAGCCAGTTTTGAACGAAACAGGGAGAAAACTGGAAAAAGAATTCGATAAACTAGATTTTTATTACGCGAATGGTGAGTAATAATGAATGGATAAACAGAATATCCCTAACTGCTTCATGTCTTTTATTTTATGGGAATACTCTTTCCCTGATTTGATTCAACCTTTAATTCAGATGGAGCAATGCCGAACATGCGCCGGAACGTTCGGCTAAGATGAGCAGAGTCAGAAAAATAGGCTATATGGGCTGCAACGGTGAGAGAATGATTTTGAGTCAGAGACTGGAGGGCTTTTTGTAACCGCAGCCATAAGCGATACTGACGAAGTGGTAATCCTGTGTGTTCTCGAAACAAATGTCCCAGGCGACTGGGCGATAGGCTTACTTTTAGGGCAAGGCTATGCAATGTCGGAATCTCTTCATCAAATGAATTCAAAAATCTGATGACCTGAATAACTCGCTGATCCATTGTACCTGGGACGCTGGTTTCGCCGCCAAGCACCGTTATCATCCCTTTGAAGAATGGGATTGAGTTGATTGGCATCAAGGGTTCAGAACTCAACTTCAACAAAAGCGATGATAGATTCTGTGTTGGAAGCGGTTGAATTGCCATACCAGTGAATGTGTTCAGAATTCGTCTGGCATCTTCAGATTCAGGATCAAGGTATATCAGAACAACACGGTTTCCTCTGCCATCAAACTGATGCGGCACATCTGAAGCGATGAACGCGGCTGAATATTCGATCCAATCTTGTGATGGCTCGGATCGAAGCCTGAATGGCTCATCAAGCGCAAAACACAACTGGTGAGCGTGATGAGCATGAATTTTTGTATCGGAAGAGTATCCAACATATCCTCCTCCTCCAGTCCAAAGTGTAAACTTACCTTTCCAGATGATTTGTTCCCGCATAGCTGAATCGTTCAAGTTTTCTTCCATAAGGTAATGATAGCCTGGTTGCAGTTTAAATTCACTTATCAACATTGGGGGGAAGCATGGTATTGCTAAAATCCATTTTGTCATTTTTCATTTACCCAACACTGGTTCTTGGCGGCGGAGCGGTTATTATTTGGGGACTTGGGGCTGGGCTCCCATCAGCACAGGTCGTGGTGCCGGTTTGGCTGATTTCTGGTGTATGTGTTTTCTGCCTCGAACGATTCATGCCCTATGAACCCGATTGGATTAACAATCACAATGATACGATAACAGACATTTTTCACTATTCAGTAAACTTTGCGATTAAACAGGGCAGTCTGATGGGATATGCCCTTTTGGTTGAAAAACTATCAATCATTGCAATATGGCCCGGCGAATGGCCATTTGTACTCCAGGTTGTTTTATGCTTGGCGATCATTGATCTGTTTTTATACTTGATACACCGGTGGAGTCATCACAACGATTTTCTTTGGAGATTTCATGCTATCCATCACAGCTCAAAACGATTGTATTGGGTTAATGGTGAAAAACGTCATCCAATTCATCAACTTCTGGAAGGAGTACCTGGGGTGACGCTTGTTCTTTTGGTTGGGGCGCCACATCTGGTTGTGGTCAGTGCCCTGTCAATTCTTGCAATTAACATGATGTTGCAGCATGGAAACATTGCATACCGTGCTGGGTGGTTACGATTCTTGTTTTGTGTCGCTGAACTTCATCGCTGGCATCATCAAAAGGAAGCTGACAAGAGTCGGGTTAATTTTGGGGCTTTTTTTGCCTTATGGGACTTGCTTTTCAAAACTTATCGAAGTCATTCTGGTCATCTTACAAGCCAGGACGTTGGAATTGAGGAGGAACCGAACTTTCCAACCACCTACTTTGAGCAACTTGGTTGGCCGTGGAAAAGAAGGCCCGGACTTTCAGAAAATCTTAAGTGATAGATTTTCAGTTTCAGGTACTCATTGTCATATTTGAAGCCAGGTTTAAGTCTTCGGCGTGATTGCCCAGAATTTTTTCCGCGCTGACTCGACCAAAACGGAAAAACAATGCTGGTGTGACAACCTGATCAAGGAGCGTTGAGGTGATGAGTCCTCCAAGAACGACCACTGCGACGGGGTGGAGGATTTCTTTTCCTTGTTCTCCGGCCCCAAGCGCCAGAGGAATCAGCGAAAGAGCCGCCACCAAAGCCGTCATCATAACTGGAACCAGACGTTCCAATGAACCACGGATAATCATCTGGCGCGTAAAGCCTTCGCCTTCTTCGCGCATCAGGTGCTGGTAGTGCGACAACATCATAATGCCATTGCGAACCGTAATGCCGGTCAGAGAGATAAATCCAATGAGTGACGCAACGGATAAGATCCCTCCAGTGGCAAAAACAGCGATCACGCCGCCAATGAAGGCAAGCGGGACATTTGCCATCACTTGCAATGCAATACGCCAATCGTCCAGTGCCTTGTAGAGCACAATAAAAATGGCAATAAGTGTAAATATGCTCAAGATTCCAAGTTGTCGAGTTGCAGCCCGCTGGCTTTCAAACTGCCCACCGTATTCAACAAAATACCCGGTTGGCAAAGGAACCTGGTTTTTGATCCGAGCCTGGATTTCCGTAATCGTACTTCCAAGGTCTCGTCCGGCAACATTGCACTGGATTACAATTCGGCGACGAACATTTTCACGCAGGATCTGGTTGGGTCCTTTCTCAGGCTGAATTTCAGCCACAGTGGAAATGGGGATTTTGGCACCCGAAGGTGTATCAATCAGAATTTGTTTGATTGTTTCAAAATCATTGCGAGAGGGCTCGTTGAGTCGCAAAAGAACATCAAATGTTCGTTGCCCATCTAAAACCTGTGACACAACTGTACCATTCAGTAAGGTTTCCATTTGCTCGGCCACGGTTCCCGGAAACAACCCATACCGTCCAGCAGCTTCACGGTTGACAGCAATCCGTAATTGCGGAATAAGGACTTGTTTTTCAACGGAAAGATCTGTCACCCCATCAATAGCTTGCATGACTTTTCGGATATCCTCAGCCCTGGTACGGAGGGTTGTTAAATCATCCCCAAATAACTTGACCGCGACTTGAGCACGCACACCTGACAGAAGATGGTCAATCCGATGTGAAATTGGTTGTCCAATATTGATCGAAACACCAGGCAGGAGAGAAAGTTTTTCACGAATGTCAGCCAGAATCTCTTCTTTCTCTCGGGGGCTTTTTCGTAAGTCGCAATCAATTTCAGAATAATGGACTCCTTCGGCATGCTCATCCAATTCGGCTCGTCCAGTACGCCGCCCAGTGGTTTTTACCTCAGGAACGGTGAGTAGCAGTTGTTCGGTCACCATTCCGATTTGGTCTGATTCAGCTAATGAAATCCCTGGTTCAGAGAGCACGTTGATGGTCAGGGAGCCTTCGTTGAACGAAGGCAGGAACTCGCGGCCCATGAATGGCACTGTCGCCATTGCCAGACCGAATAACAGGGCTGCCCCACAAATAATCACCATTGGATGATCCAGCGTAATATGAAGCAATCGGGCATCCAGTTTCTTTAACCACCGAACAAACAGGCTTTCACCATGTTCCATAATTTTTGCTTTTGGAAGCAGATACGAGCACAGGACTGGCGTGATCGTGAGACTTACGACCAAACTCATGGTCAATGAAACAATGTAGGCAACGGCAAGTGGCGCGAAAAGCCGGCCTTCAACACCTGAAAGAGCAAATAATGGGATAAACACCAGTACGACAATAATTGTGGCGTAGACAATCGAATTTCTAATTTCAGACGACGCTTCAAAAATTACTCGCAGAGCAGGTTTGATGTTTCCCCGCTCACGATTTTCTTTCAACCGGCGGAACACATTTTCAACATCCACAATCGCATCATCCACCAACTCCCCAATTGCCACCGCCAGTCCGCCGAGCGTCATGGTGTTAATCGTTAACCCAAACCATTTCATGACAAAAAATGTGATAATAAATGATAAGGGAATGGCCGTCAGAGTAATAAAAGTGGTGCGAAAATTCAGAAGAAAAATAAACAGGATGATCGCCACCAGAATGGCGCCATCGCGCAAAGCTTCTTTCACATTTGAAATAGCGGTTGAGATAAAGGTCGCCTGCCGAAACAAATCTTTTTGAATCACAATGTCTGCGGGTAGGCCGGCTTGAATTTCATCCAGTGCCTTTTCAACCTGGTCTGTCAATTGCAATGTGTTGCTTCCGGGCTGCTTTTGAATACTTAAGATCACTGCTGATTCAGCATCAGTGCTGGCCTCACCGCGTTTAACCTGTGGGCCGTATTGCACTTGCCCAATGTTCTTGACATAGACTGGGGTATTTTGGCGATACGTCACAACGGTTCCAGCCAGTTCTTCCAGCGACCGAAAGCGGGCCAAATTACGGATCAAATATTCCTGCCCTGATTTATCCAGAAAACCACCTGTGGTGTTACTGTTAGATTGAACTAATGCTTCCTGGACTTCCTGGAGTGTGACATTAAACTGACTCAATTTGGCTGGATCCACCAGCACCTGATATTGTTTGCGCCCACCTCCAATGGGAATGACCTGGGAAACACCTGGCACAGTCAGAAGGCGTGGACGAATTACCCAATCCGCCAGGGTACGAACATCCATCGGTGGCGTGACATTTCCCTTGCTTTTAAGTCCAACCAACATTATCTCGCCCATAATTGAGGAGATAGGTCCCATAACAGGTGTCACATTCGCTGGAAGATTGGATCGAGCAAGCTGGAGTTTTTCATTCACGATCTGGCGAGCAATATAAATGTCCGTGGACCAGCCAAATTCAATAAAAATTACAGAGAGTCCAACGGCTGATTGTGATCGAACGCGCTCGACACCAGTCGCACCGTTCATCAGTGTTTCAATGGGAAAAGTGACCAGGGTTTCCACTTCTTCAGGAGCCAACCCTGGGGCCTCCGTCATAATGGTGACTGTTGGACGATTCAGATCAGGCAACACATCCACAGGGAGATTTATGACCACAATTGTGCCATATACGAGAAGCAGTGAGGCTCCAGCCACCATCAACAACCGATTGTTGAGTGCCCATTGAATAATTTTATTCAGCATTCGACATCCCTTTCAATAACTTACTTCACATCAACGACATACTCAGCAGTCAGAATTTTACCCTGATGGTTGAACTGACCCCATATCTTGTACAATCCCGGTTTTGGAAATTGTGTGTGGAAACTGACATCCGGACCTCCCAATCCTTGAGGAGCATGGTGATGTTCAGCCTGACCGTTTGAATGTTCGTGATGGGTACCGCCGCTCTCTTCCGGATGTGAGTGAAGATATTCGGTGGCTGAGTGGTCAAGAATGACGCAATGTCCCATGGCGCCAAGGTAAGGACGCAAGGTAGTAATGGGTTTTTTCGTTTTGGCATCAGCCAGGGAAAATGTTAAGGACAGACTTTCTCCGGCTTTCAGTGTCGGCGTACTGTGCGTTAAGGTTACTTCAACGGTACCAAATATCTTTGTCATGGATGTATCCGCAACCAGTGGAACTGGATCTGTTGGCTTGCCGCTGGTCGAAAAATCCAGTTTGCCAATGACCTGATCGCCTCCCGTCGGAACAAAATCAGCAAACATCCGGTAGTTTCCAGCTTTTGGAACTTTGGTCTTGATAGAAAAAACATTTCCAGCGAGTGATGGGTGGATGTGATCGAAGTAACTCAAATCTCGACTGACAATCATTAAATGAAGAAGTTTTTCATGGACAACCTCAAATCTTCGGATAGCGGTCCCATTTCCATCTGTTACCTTGAATCTAGCGACAAACGGTTTACCTGGCATAACTACAGATGGAGATGTTTCAAGCGAAATTTGAGCCTGGATACGTTTTTCGTCTTTAGACCTTGGGGTAAGCTTCATTCCGCACTTATTGCAATCGCCTGGTAAATCAGAGGTTACATCAGCATGCATTGGGCAGGTATAATGATGATCTTGGACCCTCATCGCCGCCTCACCATTCAGCAAAGGCTTTCCTTGAACCAATGAGGGAGCTGAAAAAACAAGAAAAATTGCAAAAAAAGACACACAAAGACTTTGAACCGCCTGAATTTGATGGTTCATGACATACCTCCATTCGTGTTGTTGAAAAAAATGCCATTCCTTTAGGAACGGATCAGGAAATTCCGCATCATTCCCCTATCTTCATGTTCCAGGTTGTGGCAGTGGTATACAAAAAGCCCAGGGAAATCTTCGAACCTGAGCAACAATTGAACCCGCTCGCCAGGCATGAGCATCACCGTATCTTTCCAGCCGTTATCTACATACCCAGCACGCACTGTTTCCCAGCCAGTCGTAAATCCAGTCGCAATCTGGCGTTCAAGAACCTGAAATTGCACACCATGAATATGAATTGGATGAGCCATGCTCATTCCCATCATTCCTCTTGAGCCAGGATCATTCACTAAATTCCAGACCTCCATCGTACCAAATTGAACGATTTCATTCTCAGCCACATCGTTCATTTCAAAAGGTCGTCCATTTAGTAACCAGGTCATGTGTTGCATTGACGTCCCGAAGGTTCGTGGGCGGTCACGATTGATGGCATCCTCAAGGCGGTACCGGGGAATGGTGGATAATTTGGTTGGTACAGCAAATTTTTTCTGTTTTTCTTTGCGCTCGACAACAACGCTCATCACTTTAAATGGAGCACCATTCTCAAGTAGTTGATTTCCACCCATCATCCCCATCTCAACCCCTTTGAACTCCAGGCTGAGAAGCTTTACCGTATCTCCAACTGAAAGTTTGCGGAAATCAACTACGATTTCGACCCGCTCACCCGGTGCCAGCATGATGTAATTTCGCCAAACGGGTGTTTCCAATAATCCGCCGTCCGTACCAATGACGGTCATTGGCATACCATTACTCCAGGCCAATTTATAGATGCGGGAATTGGATTCATTCAATAACCGCATTCGGTACGCGCGAGTGGACACTGACAGGGTATAATCGGGTTTTCCATTGACCAGAATGCGGTCGCCGAGAAAGCCATCCATCCCATGCATCATTCCATTACCCTCGTATAAAAACTGATTATTCGCATCAACAACACGGTCCTGAATCACCAGCGGGATGTCAAACTCACCGGAAGGAAGTTTGAGAGCCGAAGTTTCGTCGTCTGAAACCAGGAAGAGCCCAGCCAATCCGTTGTGAACTTGAAGCCCCGTGCGTCCATCCGGGTGTGGATGAAACCAGTAGGTCCCGGCTCGATTCTTCACCTGAAACTCATAGACATAAGTCTGTCCGGGATTGGTGAGATAGCGTGGGTGGGCGTCCATTTCCGATGGAACACGCAGTCCGTGCCAGTGGATCACGGAAGCTTCGGGTAGGGCATTGGTGAAATGAATGCGAATATTTTGCCCCTGGCGAACCCGAATTATGGGCCCCAGATAACTTCCTGGTAGAATTTGCAGGCTCTCAGAATTTCCACTGATCACAGTTCCCTGGTAGGTCCAAACCCGAGTCATCTGACCTGGAAACAAAGAAATTTCCAATGGGATAGCCTGCAGACCGATTTCAACGTCGGGAATAAACGTGCTTTTTGCAGTGGGGAATGCTTTTGAGGTGACTGCAGCCATGGATGGAATCTGAAATATCCCAGTCGCCACAGCCGCCGCTCCTGAACCTGTCAAGCGGAGAAAATCCCGTCGGGTCAACCAGCTACAGCCTGACTGGATATTTTGGGCGGTAAAGATGTTTTTCATATGGTCAAACCTCCTTGAGAACGAACTTGCTGAGATAGCTCAGGCCCATCACTTGAATTGGTTTTGTCAGCGTTTTTTCGGTTTGCTGCTTGAGTGCCAATGAACAATGCGCCACTGGTCTTTTCGTTTCTCTAAAACAGCGGTTCCGAATCCACCTCCCTGAACCAGGTCCTTACTCGAAATTCCAGAGATGGTATATTCAAAGGTCGCCCAGGCCGTTGTTCCAGCCAAATGCACCTGGAGGTTGCTCAACGAATACCAAACTTCTTTCATTTCTTTGAGTTCTGGTTTGAGGTGGTGGTCACGGTAATCAATCCACCCTGTATTGCTGTGGCCTCCCTCAAAAACCGTGAGTTTTTCGTCATTTGCCCAGAGCTTCTCCAGAGCATTGAGGTCACCCTTCTCAAAAGCACGGGCATTGTCCAGCAGAACTTTGCGGACAGAGTCTTCCTCGTTTTGAGGTTGAGAAAGTGAGAGCTGTGTGGCTGTAATTCCAACCAGGCATAGCCCTGTCAGAACAACTATGACAAGGGATTGAAACAAGTTCATAAGAATTCTCCTGACCAAATGGTTCTGCTTAGTTAGCATTACCACCTTGCAGCGCCACATTGCGTAGTTGTCGCAATCCGTTGACGACAATTCGTTCATCTGCTTTGAGGCCGGACTTAATTTCAATTCGATCTGTGGTCTCAGTTCCGACTATCACTTCACGTTGTTCAAATTTCTCGCCACCAAGGAATACATAAATATACTGTCTCCCAGCATCATCATAAACGCCTGATTTTGGAACAGTAACCGCATCAACCGATTGACCGGAGATCACCAAAACCCGCGCAAACATTCCATTTTTGAGCTTCCCCTGGCGGTTATCTACCTCGTAAATCACCGGAATTGTCCGAGTTTGCGGATCCACAGTGGAACCAACTGTCACCAACCGCCCGTTTTCGTTCCCATTAATTTCAAATAGTTCCCCAGGGTAACTCTCAAGCGTAAAGCTGGCGGTTTTGCTGCCCGTGACCACTGCCAGATCCTTTTCGTAAACCTGTGCTTCAATCCACATCCGATTAAGGTCTTCGATCAGGAAGAGGACTTTAGTTGTCTCAACCACTTCTCCGGGGGTGAGTGCTGTCGAGACAATGACACCAGACACTGGTGAACGAACTTCAAACCGGCGAGTTGGTGCAATCACCCCAATTGGTGCTTGATAAACTTCAAGTTGTTTGGTGGCCCGTTTGATATCATCATCAGCAATTTGTTTTTCAAGTTGGGTTTGCTGAAGTTCTTTGAGGGAGATAGCCTGGAGCGTGTACAGCCGTTCTGCTCGCTGGAGATTGATGACAGCTTGATCAAGGCGTTTTTGTGACTGTCGGGCTTCGGATTCCAGTCGGGTGCGGTCATTTTGAACTTGCAGCCGATTGAGTTCCAATGTTGCCGCATCTTGTGCTGGAAGTGTTTGTTCAACCACTGCAAGGACAGTGCCTTCTTTGACCAGATCACCAACGGTGTACCGGTTGGAAGCAGCGAGAATTTTCCCAGCCACAGGCGACATCACCTCCGCTTTGAATTGGGGCCGAACCATAACGTTTCCATTGGTAACAACAGTTCGCCTGATTTGCTCCTGGCGTGCCACATCAGTCAGAATTTTAAATTTGAGTTGTGCTTCCTTTCCAACTTCAAGCACATTGCTGGCATCTTCGCTGGCGGCCTGAACCTGGGTAATTTCTCGTCGCTCAATCGAAGGCGTCCAGCGCCCAACACCAAAAACAACCCCGATGGTTACAGCTACAATGATGAAATTGGCGGCCAAATGTACGGTGAGTCTTTTAAAGATGGGTAAAGATCGAACCTGTGCCCGAAACAAGTTGCGGCCAATCAGTACCAACCCAATCAGAACAACAAGTGTCTGGATTCCAAGCGCCACGTAGTTGATTGGTTTGGGTTGGACTGTGATTGGAAATTCATCTGAAAAAAGGCGATCATCACCGGTTTTGACGGAAAACCCCAGCACATATCCGCCACCATCTTCAAAAGTAAAATGAACTCCATAGACAGCCGGTTGATCTTCCTGGTGAGCATTGAGATTTGCAGTCAGGACTTTCCCCGTGACAGCCCGCAGGTTGGCTGTCACCTGGGCATCAGTTAATGGGAGTTCACCACCAGCTAACCCACCTTCAACCAGTTCCACGGCTTTGAGTTCAAATTGCACTTCCTCCCCAGCCTGAGGAGAAGAAGGGATTTGTCGTAACGTTAATTTGATGGTTCCCTGCGAAGTTTGAACCGTTTGGGTTGCTTGCTTGACATTTTGATTTTCACTTTGAACGTCGGCTGTTTCGGTGCCGTGATCTTCATCCCCATGCGCCAGCACAAGTTCAGAGAATTGAAAGGCCACGAACAATGTAAAAACCAGGTGCCAAAGAATCCAGATTTTCCGCATGCCTACTGTCTCCGGGAAATGAGCGCTTTAGTGAGAATGGTGAGAATGGGCCTTGCCATAAAGCCCCTGGAGATCCTGTGCCGCATGGCGGATTGCATTCACCAATGCTTCAGCGATTGCTTTGTCTTTTCCATTAAACCGAATATCTTTTCCAAGTTTTAGTGGGTCGTCATGGGTTTTTCCAGTGAACTGACCTAAAAAGGCATCAGTTTCAATTTCGCCAATACTGCTCCCTTGGATAACTACGACCTGAATGATCTTGATTTCGTTATCAACGGCCAGCAAGTATTTCCCATTGTTGACATCAACCACCGTGGCAACTCCCAATGTGGTGCGCTTCCCTCCCTGATTCGCAAAGGCAACATAGGTATGTAACTCACTATCGTGATGATCAGTATGTTGTTCCGTGAAGCTAACCGCCTGAGGAAATACAATCTTTAAGGCTGATTTGATTGGAGGGGAGATTTCATCGCCTGGCTCAGACTTGACCGGCTGAGAAGTTGCTGAACCAGGCGGGGTGGTTGCGACAGCTCCTGTATGTGAGGGCGCCGCATTGCAAGAAAATGCAAGGTTTGAAAAGATAAACAGTAAAGAAACTTGAACGACATGCCTCATATAAACTTCCTTTTTCCTTTCAGAAATTGAGCAGTTGAAACTCAGATCTTCATTGGGTGATTGAAAATAAATGGCTTGCAAGTGTAATAAGTCTATAAACCCTTTAGATTGAATCAATTTTGGAGTTACTGGTTGAAATTCTTATTTGTTATTCACCCCTTGTTTCGGCAGCTCGAAGACGGTGAAATTCCGACATTTTTTCTGCTTCTCGGATCAGGGCTTCCGCCGCGTTGATATATTTCTCGCAATGCAGTCGCATTTTTTTGAGATAGGAATCTTCAAAAGGCTGTTTTGGGTTTTGCGCAACCTGCTTTTTGTACCTGGCTAACATTAGACGGTGTTCTTCGACTTCCTTGCGGTACTCAAGGATTTTCTTCTGATACAGGTCAGCCTTGGCCTCGTGTTCTTCAGCCGTTTGCGCAATCCTCACTTCAGCTTTTTCTGGTGATGGTGGGGGTCCCTGGGATTTGTTTTCTTGGGCATGCAGGTTGGACAAAGGACTCATGAAAAAACTCAATCCAAGCATGCTGGCTACCACCAATAAAACCACACTTAAAAAGCGTCTTGGTTGACCTGTTTTAGACATAACACCTCTCTGATATTGGCTTTTAAAGAATAAAGGAAGTCCTTTATTTTCAACAAATTTTGACAAGGAACACTCTTTATTTGTTCCGTATGAATTTACTCTTTGAATTGAGAATCATTGAAGAGGTCTCCCTATTGCTCGCTCCAGGTCATTTTGGGCCTGAAAGACAGCTAATTGTGCATTTCGGATCCCATTTTGTACCTCAATCAATTTGCGTTGTTCATTGAGTACATCAATCAGGCGCAACTGACCCGCTTCATACGCTCCCCGAAGCGTTTGGATATTCATCTGTGCCCCTGGGAGAACATATTGGGTCAGTATTGAAAGGTTGTGGATGGAACTTTCATACCGTGATAACGCAGTTTGGACTTCGCGCCGAATGATTTGCTCCAAAAGTTCCCGTTGGGCTCGCGATTGAGAGACCTGAGCCGTTGCTGCTGAAATGGCACCCTGGTTTCGATTGAACAATGGAAGTTCAATTGAAACTCCCAGGGTCAACAATTTGTCGTTATCCCGTACATTCGCCAGCCGTCCAGTTTCGGTAAATGCAAAAAAGTCATCAAAATATGAGTTATCAAGCGAATATCGAAATACGGTATTGAGGTTCGGGATCTTTGACGATTTTTGTAACCGAACCATTGACTCCGACTTTTCTTCAAGAAGCCGGGCAGCTTGTAAGTCCGGTCGGTCAATAGAAGCCGCCAGCAACATTCCCTCGCGTGTCACACTGATTGGAGTGGTATCCAATACCCCTCTCACTTTGAGAGGTTCATCCTGATCCAGCCGGACGAATTGACGCAATTGCAATAGGGAATCAGTAACATTCTGATGGGCTGAAACACGTTCGGTTTGAAGACGGTTGATTTCAACCAGTAACAGATTTCGATCCAGGCCGGAGCCATCCCCCTCGTCAAATCGTGCCTGGACGACTCGAAAAAACTCCTGATTGATGTCAAAGAGTTCTTCTGTGAACCGGAGGTTTGCAATAGCCGTGACGAACTCACCATAAGTACTTTTGATTTCTGCTCGCAACGTACGTTCTGTGTCAGCTAGTTTTTTTTGGGCAATATTGAGTTCAAGGCGAGCAACTTCAATCCGACGCTGCCGTTTCCGTCCAAGTTCAAACGGCAAGGTGAGACCGAACACGTACCCGTTTTCAGGGGCGGAAACAGGATTTCGAGTTCTTTCAAAATCAAAAGTTGGGTTGGGTCTGTACCCAGCCTGGCGCAATTCCCCTTCTGCACGGGCAATATCCTGACGTGCAGCCTCCATTGCTGAGCTTCCCTTAATCGTCAAGTCAGTTAATTGATCAAGGGTGTATCCATTGACAGGATCAAGATATTGCGCTGCCTTGGGTAAATCGAACACATGAAGTGAGGGAAGTGGCTGTTCAGAATGTGCCGGAGGTTGGTTCGCCACCGGTTCCTGAAGGACCACCACCTGTGCCTGGATGGGATTCGATGAAATACAGTACACCATCACAAATACCCCAATGATCCAAATCTGTCGGGAAAATTTCATAGCTACAATGCCTGAATGCCTTGTTTTCCGGTTCTTATTTGGGTTTTCGCCCGCTGTACAAAGAAAGTGTCCCCAAAAGAGTCGTGTAATCAGCGGTTGTCTGGATGTCTTCAAACCCGGTCTTTGTCATCAATTCGGGTAGGATTCCCTTTACGTTATCAGTGGTGGTTTTAAACCCATCTAGAAATTGCACCAGAAGAAAGGCAGCACGCATTCGCCCGTTTTTCGGTTTTCCCCAGTCAGCAATATGGAGACTTCCTCCTGGTTTGATGACTCGAAATATTTCCTGTAGGGCAAGTTCTTTCGCTTCAAGAGACAAATGATGAAAAACCAGGCTTGAAAGCACTTCGTCAAAATAGTTATTGGGAAACTGAATCTTCGTAACCAGCCCGTTCACTAATTGAATATCAAGGTGGACTGAAGAAATTTTGGATTGGGCGAGTTTTAAAACCTTGTGATCACCATCCAACCCATAGACAACTGCCTCAGGGTGAAGTTGTTTGATCAATACCGTCAAGGTGGCTGTTCCACAACCAAGATCCAGTACCAGGTGTCCGTTTTGGATACCTGCTTGTTTGACAAGATGACGCTTTATCGTCATTTCAGGTAAGGCCCAGCTCACAACTGAGTCGTAGAATGGTGTCAAGAAATCAAATTTGAGTGCCCGGATAAAGGTATGACGTTGATGACTCACATTTTTCTCCAGAAGTTACCTGTCACTTGACTCAAGCGCAAGTCTCACAGTTTTGAGGAAGTCGAATTGAGTAAAGGGTTTCCCCAACAGGGCTTGAATACTCAACTCCTTCATTCCAATATCACGAATCTCTTCCAGGCTCGCTGTGACCAGGATAATGGGGATCTTCAAATTCACTTTTCTAATTTCCTGAATACAAGTTTTCCCATCCATTACAGGCATTGACCAGTCAGTAATCATTAGGTCAATTTGCTTTTGATGTTTCTGATAAATCAAGAGCGCCTCAGCGCCATTGCTCGCGCTCAACACACAATATCCATTCATCTCCAAAACAGCGCCAGCAACTTTTCGCATGGAAAAATCGTCATCTACCAGGAGAATGATTCTACTTTCATCTTGAACCCTTTGAGGAAAAGTTTCACTCATATACATATCTCCTGCCTGGATTTTTTTCAGTATCAAAAAAGACACTGAGTCTGATTGGTGAGTTTACTTGCAAACTTGATTACAAATCGTAGTTTGAAGATAAAACTGATTTCTTTCTGCGGCGACTCCAGATCAACCACACCCCTCCAATCCCTGCAAGCACGACTAACCCTGCGGCCCCACTGACCGTCCTCCAGGCCGGTTTTGCTGTTTCCTTTGGGTTCATGAGTACAGAGGCAACTGGTACCCCCGAAAATGTAATGGTTTCTTCGAATGAGTTGCCTTTGAGGTGTGCCACCATTTGAAATTTTCCAGCCTGATTTGGCAAATAAGTCACTTCGTACATCCCCGGTACGGAAGTTGCACTCGCCTTCAACACATCATCTGAAGCAGCCTGTACTGTCGGTATGAAATTGGTGGCCTGCACTGTTTTTTCTGGGGAGACCCTCAGTTCTAAGGACAGCCCTGTACGTGGCGCATTTGTTTGAATTTCAGTCACGAAAATCAACAACCGACCTTCCTGACCACTTATCAAACGGGGATACTTTAACAACACCTCAAGTTCTTCACTACTAGCCAGTTGTGCGGTCATCCCGCTTTTGGTGACGACTGGTTTTGAGTCTCCATGATCTTCTCCTCCATGCCCCAAAACAATTTGTGGCGTTAAAGAAAAAGTCAGCACTATAACCCAGGCCATTAACTTTCTCATCGAATTCATTGGCACAGACCCCTCATTGCAAAGTTCCTGGTTAATAAAGACTGGAAATCAACTTTAGTTTTCGAGATTTCATCGGGAATTCCCAAAAACATTTTGAATGAACAGCCTTCAGTGCCTCTACGGATGCAAATCTTATGCCACACATTTGATTTACCTCTAAGTCACCTGTTTTGATAGAGTTCAATCTATGCTCTCCTGCAAATAAATGGACTGAATTGTTTGCTGAACAAACAGTTACTGTCTGCAGGACAGACAGTAACTGAAAAATTGATACCTGTAACTCCTTTATTCCTCACAAAGTAAGACTGGCACAACGATTGCTTTCTTGAACGGTGTATCTCCGGTTCAGAGATACTTACTCTGCGCGTTTACTCCCTCTTCAGAAGATTATGATGGAATCTTCTGAAGAGGTTTTTCAAATAGGTTGTTGCTCCTATAGCAAATGACTGGAGGTAAAAATGAGTAGCTCTATAAAAGTTATTCCCATCCTCTTAGGAATTCTTCTAGGAATTGCTTCTGGGTTTGAAAATTGGTGGGGAATTGGTTTTAAAGTCAAAGCTCAACCTTCATGGGCACGCAAATACAAAGCAGATTGTACCCTCTGTCATACAACCTATCCGCGTTTGAACCGCACCGGGTATGAATTTAAGCGATTAGGATACCGGCTTCCTAAAGAAGTGGACGCTAAACAGAAAGAACTCCAACCACTCCAGCCAGGTATAATGAGAAACTCTCAAAACACTCAATACCCACTTGTTATTGTACCAACTGGATATAAACCGAAACCCTCAACTCCTGAAAGTGAAAGGGGAAAAACTGTTTATAAAACCCTTTCCTGCGCCAGTTGCCACACAATTGGTGGAGTTGGTGGCCGGCTTGGTCCACCAATGGATGGGATTGGTGGCCGCCGTGATGTGAACTTTCTCCTGGCACACATCACCGATCCAGAAGAACACGTAAAGAAATTTCCTGACCTGCACGGTAAGCGACCCAATCTCATGCCTCATCCTCACGCAACACTTGAAGAAGTGGTGATGCTGGTAGCTTATTTACTTACCTTACCTGAACCGTCAGGCGGGTTCCGTGTTTCACCCCATCAACTTGGCCAAGTGGATGACAAACTGCTGGATGCTAAGAACTATTCACCAGCTCCTGAAACCGAATCCAGTCTGGCTGGAAAAAAAGCCTACTATGAACTTGGTTGTGCTTCTTGTCACACTATTGGTGGAATCGGTGGGCAATTCGGACCCAAACTCGATGGAATTGGGGCTCGGCGAGGGCGGAGATTTCTCGTTGGCCATATCACCACACCCCAGTTACATACGCAACAGTTGCCAGATGAGCACATCGCTCAATCTGCAATCATGCCACCGACAAATGCCACTCCGGAACAAATTGAGCAGATTGCTGATTTTTTGCTGACTTTGCCGGTTGGTGGTGAATTTGAACCTACAAAAGCACGTCTTGCTGATTACCTGGCTGTCTCTTATTTGCCTGGAATTGAAATCGAAAATGCCAACAGGAAAACCACAACAACCTACGAACGGCGGGATTTAATCTTTTATGCAGCGGGTCCAGTAGGACAATACTTCTCGTTTTTTGTCCAGCCCATTCCCCTCAGCGAAGAAGAAGGGTTCGGAAAGAAGTTCGAGATGGCGCAGGGGTTGGTTAATTTTGGGAACGCACATACCTTTTCTCAAGTGCGCTTCGGTCAACTTTTTAATCTACGCAACGCTGGATTCGCTGGAACTGATCGAGGATTAACGGAGACACTTCCATTTATCTTTCAGCCATCTAACGGGTTTAATCCGGCTGGGCTGGGACGTGGAGTCTCGCTTGAATATACCTGGCGCGGCACCACTACCTTTAAAATTTTTGGCAATTATAATGAAGCCCCTGAATCAGAAATCGAAGTGGATGAAGGTACCGAAGGAGAATCGAAACGAATTGCAAATGGAACTTCTCGTTTTGAGGAAGAACCCCTGTTTCCAGAATTTCGCCGTTCCCGGAATTACGGCTTTGTGTATGAGCAAGTGCTTGGGAAAAAGGGGCTGAGCGGGTTGCAGTTCGAGTTTTCTGGGGGACATACACCGTTCTCAACTGGTGATGTGCCTCAAGGGGCTGTTCGATTTCAGCGGTACTCGATCTTCGCCAATAAAACATTTGAGGATGGGAAAAATTTTGAGCGTTGCAACCTTATTTTTGGGCTTTCGCTGCTACGTGATAGCCGTTTCTTGGGAATTGAGGCGGAACAACGCAGTCGTGGGTATGGATACTTCTTCGAAGTGGATACGACCCCTATCGCGAAGCATTTGAGCCTGTTTGCACGCTATGATCAGTTTCGCCCAACAACTTTACTTGCCGATAACACGCTCCGTGGCAAAACCTTCGGAGTACTTTGGGATCCCACGAGATACACCCGTATGTCCTTTGAGTACCAACATCTTACGGGAATTGAAACAACGAATCGCTATCGAATTGGCTGGCAACTCAACTTTTAAAGCTATGGCATGGAGGTTTTTGTATGCGATCTACCAGGCAATTGACACTTACAGGAGTTTTCTTTTTAGGGATGATGGTGATTTTTACCTCCGTATACTCACAGCCGAAGGCGAAAGCTTCGGCTCAGGGGCAAACCATCTTCAAAACAAACTGTATTTTATGCCACGGGGCAGATGGAAGTGGCCAAACCCCGGTCGGCCAGCAGTTCAAAGTACGAGATCTACGTTCTGGTGAAGTCCAAAGACAGTCTAACGCACAACTAGCGGCAATCATCACCAAAGGTAAAGGGAAAATGCCTCCCTTCGAAAAAAACCTGAACAAAGAACAGGTTACTGATCTGGTAATATTTATTCGGCAACTCGCTAAAAAAGGGTGAGTTTGTAATGTTTTTAAAGGGAGAAACTACCATGTACAATGAGGACCAACCAACCAAACCGCTCTTTCAGGATGAATTAGCATCATTGGTGGCTTACTCAGACACTGAAGACCAGGATACCGATGCAAGCCATTCGGGGAGACGGTCTTTTCTAGGTGCCTTACTGGGAATCGGAACCGCAGGCGTCACAGCCTTACTGTTTGTGCCGCTTGCCCGGTTCTCACTTTATCCAGCCTTTGCCCAGACCACAGAAACAGGCTGGTCGGATCTTGGCCCGGTGGAGTCCTTTTCTAATCTGACAACACCTCTCAAACAAGTTATTACCGTAGAGCAACGTGACGGGTGGCGTAGCGTGGTTTCAGAGAAATCCGTCTATGTTATCAAAGGTGCAGATGAAAGGTTGCGCGTATTATCTGCAGTTTGTCCCCATCTGGGATGTACAGTTGGATGGAATGAGACAAAGCGGCAATTTATCAGTCCTTGCCATAATGGTGTTTTCGATTCAGATGGAATACGTATCGCAGGTCCACCACCACGGAGCATGGATGAATTGGAAACCACGATTGAAGGCGGACATTTAAAAGTCCGTTATCAGTATTTCAGACAACTCGTTTCAAACAAAGAAGTTATTGCTTAAAATCTTTCCAAGAGCATTGCTATGGATAACTCATACGATGTTGACATTCCTGAAAAACAATGGCATCGCCAGGTGTTAAATTGGCTGGATCAACGCACCGGGATCAATTCGTTGCTGAAAAAATCACTAGACGAGCCGATTCCTGGTGGAGCCCGGTGGGCCTATGTTTTCGGCTCCGGGTTGCTGTTTCTTTTTCTATCCCAGGTCATTACTGGTGTCTTCCTGACACTTTATTATGTTCCTTCCGCAGATCATGCTCACACGACAGTGGCGTATATTACGAAAGAAGTAACTGCTGGTTCTTTATTGCGGAGTGTTCATTCGTATGGATCAAGTGTAATTGTGATTGTCTTAATGATGCATTTTTCCCAGGTATTCCTCTTTGGTTCTTACAAAGGGCGACGTGAGTTGCTTTGGGTATCTGGCTGTTTTCTCGCTGTGCTGATGATTGGAATGGCGTTTACAGGCTATCTCTTGCCGTGGGATCAAAAAGCTTACTTTGCCACGGCGGTCGGGACGAACATCATTTCCGAAATCCCGCTGGTTGGTGAATTGCTCAAACGATTGGTCAGAGGTGGAGCAGAAATGGGCACCCTGACGGTTTCACGGTTCTTTGTAGCTCACATTCTTTTAATTCCAGGGCTTATTTTTGGTTTGATTGCAATTCACGTATATCTGTTCCGTAAAGCAGGAGCCGCCGGACCAATCAACGCAGACCCAATCCAGCCTCACCAGCCAACCGAGAAGTTTTATACTCGACAGATCTTCATGGATTTGGGATTTGCTTTGATCTTGATCATTGCTTTAGGCTTACTGGCTCATTTTAAACCGGTTGAATTAGGACCAAAAGCGAACCCAGCCGATACTCAATATCTTCCGCGCCCTGAATGGTACTACACCCCAATGTTTCAATGGCTCAAATATTGGAATGGGCGTTGGGCCATCCTCGGCATTCTAGTCATTCCAAGTCTTTTGAGCACGCTGGTAGCTAGTCTCCCATTCTTTGATCGAAAACCAGAGCGCCGCCCATGGAAAAGACCTTTAGCGGTAAGTGTCTTTTCAGTGATTATCCTTGCTTTGATTGGTCTCGGAATACTCAGTTATCTAGATGATAAAGATCCTAATGTGGCTTCGCAGATTGCCAAACAACACCAGGAAACTGACCGATTTATGCAATCTCCGTTTGAGCCCGAAGTGACCAAAAATTCATCGCCTGGAGGAACTGTAATATCACCAGATCGGCAACTGATGCAAGGAAAGTCGCTCTACGAAACAAATTCGTGCAATATGTGTCACGGTGACAACGGAAGGGGCACTCCTGCAGGCCCAGCTCTGGTTGGGATCGGCAGCAAGTATGCTTCCGAACAGCTCATTATCTTAATCAAACAACCTACACAGGCAATGCGGGCGGGTGGGATGTCACCAATTAACCTCTCCGATGATGAAATGAAGTCTCTCATCGGTTATCTCAACGGATTGAAATGAGTGTCAGCTAAGATTTTGAAGGCAACACAGATTGCTTAACCAGTTTCATTTAGCACGTTGGGCCAGCAAAACGACTGATGGTTTGTGATTTGGTGGGCCACAAACTGCTAATGAGAACTTTGTAGGGAATTGCACCAGGAAGTGAAGAAATCATGACCACCCAATCCCCAACGACTCAACATACTCAACTGCCGATTTCCGGAATATTTTGCCCAAGATGCGCACGTGCAATTGAAACAGAGATAAAAAAAGTTCGCGGCATCCAGCAGGTTTCTGTCAATCTGGCAAACAGGATGGCGGATATCACTTACGATCCTGATTGTGTTTCTCTTTCCAAGGTAGTTGGGGCAATTCGGGCTGCTGGATATACAGCAGGGAGTGCCAGTGTTCGATTTTCCATTAAGGGCATGAACTGTGCTTCTTGCATTACGCAGATTGAACAGGTGCTTTGCAATACCCAAGGTGTGCTCTCAGCTTCAATTAATCTCAACACTCGGGAAATCCTCATTGAATATCTGCCAGAATTGACAACCTTTGATCAAATAAAACAGGTCATAACTTCAACCGGATATCAAGTGGTTGATGCTCCATTGCCTGAAAGTCAGTTCAATGTTGATCGAGAGCAATCTGAACAGGAAGCTGAATACCAGGTGCTTATGCAGAAATTCTGGTTGGCGGCAGGGGTTTCGTTTCTTGTGATGATATTTGGTGATCCGCATATGATTCCAGGATTGAGCGACTGGTTACCAATGGGCAGTACCAGGCTGCGCCTGGTATGGGCGGCATTAGGAATTTTAACTGTACCTGTATTGGTCTGGTCTGGTTCACAATTTTTTGTCGGGGCCTGGCAGGCCCTGAAATGCCGTTCAGCCAATATGAATACCCTGGTTGCAATGGGCACATCCACAGCATTTCTTTACTCAACAGCAACAGTTATTTTTCAGGATTGGTTTCCGGAAGAAATAATGATCGGAGCCTTCTGGGATAGTGCGACACTGGTCATTGCACTGATTTTGTTTGGGGCTGCATTAGAAACCAAAGCCTGTAGGAAAACTTCAGAAGCCATCCGAAAAATGGTTGGTTTGCAATCCAAAACGGCCCGGGTTGTCCGCAATGATCAGGAAATTGACTTACCGGTTGAAGAAGTTGAGATTGAGGACGTGATTGTGGTGCATCCGGGAGAGAAGATCCCTGTTGATGGGGTGGTGATTTCAGGTTTCAGCACAGTGGATGAGTCTATACTTAGTGGCGAACCGCTCCTGGTGGAGAAGACGGCAGGAAATGAGGTTATTGGTGGCACCTTGAACCAGAATGGTAGTTTCAGTATTCGTGCAACCAGGGTTGGCAAAGATACAGTGCTCGCCAACATTATTCGGATGGTTCATGATGCTGAAGGTTCAAAATCTCCTATTCAGAAAACTGTGGATACGCTTTCGGGATATTTTGTGCCAGCGGTTATGATTTTAGCCGTGTTAGCCTTTGTGGTTTGGTACGACTTTGGTCCGGAGCCACGCCTGATCTACGCTACTATCGTCCTGGCCACAACGCTCATTATTGCCTGCCCTTGTGCCTTAGGGCTGGCGGCGCCTATATCCTTGTCGGTCGGTGTTGGCAAAGCAGCCCAGCATGGTATTCTCATTCGCTCTGGTGATGTGCTGCAAGTAACTCAAAAAATTGATGTTGTAGTGTTCGATAAAACTGGCACCGTCACAATGGGTAAGCCTGTAATAACTGATGTTATTGCGGCTGCCGGTTTTGGAGAGGTTGAACTACTCCGACTGGCAGCTTCACTGGAACGCAGATCACAACACCCTCTGGGTGAAGCAGTGGTGACAGCAGCTCAAAGTATGGAACTTAAGTTGGAGGAGCCTCGCTTCTTTATAACCCATCCAGGTCTCGGTATTCAGGGGACAATTGGGAAACGAGAGGTTTTACTGGGAAATGCTGGCTTGATGAAAGAACATCAAATTGACACCTGTATTCTAAGTGGATACTGGCAAAACTTTGCTACGGCTGGAAAAACACCTGTTTACATTGCCGTAGATGGGCAAATTTCCGGGGTTATTGCAGTCACCGACAGTTTGAAACCTGATTCTGAGCCAGCCATTGCCCTGCTTCGCAAAGCAGGGATTGAAACGGTGCTTCTGTCAGGTGACAACAAATACACAGCTCAGGCTGTGGCTCGCCAAGTCGGAATTTATCAAGTCCTCGCCGAAATTCTTCCTCAAGACAAAGCCCATGAAATTCACAAATTGCAACTTAACGGCAAAATCGTAGCCATGGTGGGAGATGGTATCAACGATGCTCCTGCTCTGGCCCAGGCTCATCTCGGTATTGCCATTGGTACTGGAACAGATCTGGCGATTGAAGCCAGTGACATCACTCTCATTCGGGGGGATTTGATGGGAGTCATAACCGCGTTGGAAATTAGCCAGGCTACCTTGATAAACATTCACCAAAATCTGTTTGGAGCCTTTATCTACAATATTTTAGGAGTCTCTATCGCTATGGGGCTGCTCTATCCATTTTTCGGCTGGTTACTCTCACCGACCATTGCAGCAATAGCAATGGCGTTCAGTTCAGTCACCGTGATTGCCAACGCCAATCGGCTCCGCAATTTCACTCCGAAAGGAGCGATTGTATGACACTAGATCGTTGGATGATAACGTTTTTAGGAGGGGCATTGATCAGTTTTATAATTTGGTTTTTCTGGTTCAAGAAACTTCAATACATCCGCCCTGTACCGATGGAAAGCAATCTTCAAGAAGTCCTGATTGTGGTCAAGGGTGGGTATACCCCCAATGTGGTAGTTGTCCAGCAGGGGAAGCCAGTTCGCCTCAGTTTCCGCCGTGAGGAAATTGCGGTGTGTTCTGAAATGGTAATCCTTCCAGATTTTAACCAGCGTCTCAATCTACCGGTAGGTGAAACCGTGGCTCTCGAATTTACACCATACATTCCAGGTGAATATGAGTTCACCTGCCAAATGGGAATGCTCCGTGGAAGGCTGATTGTGGAATAGGGAAAAAATAAAATTCCAATCAACTGACTCAACAAGAAAAGATTATGTTATGAGCAAAAGGGTGAAATTTGTATTTTATATCTCTTTGGTTTGGGGGCTGACTTTCTTATTGTTTGGAAACAGCGTTCTTGGGCAACAAGGTCTAACAAATCCTACTTCATATTCCCAAACAACGGACGATCTCCTTGTTGATCGAACCACTGAGAACGATCAGGTACCAGAAGCAACCGCTGTTTCTCTGCCGGACTTGATTACTCAGGCAATGGAGCACAATCCTGAAATTAAGTCTATGCGGCGTAATTTTGACCGAATGCGTGCTCGTATTCCACAAGCCAAAGCACTGCCGGAACCTACACTGAGTTATAGCTACGCTGGAAATATCAATCCCCTTCCCTTCTTTGATCTCCAAAAGGAAGACCCAGCAAGTGCGCGTATGTTGAGCTTTACCCAGGAGGTCCCATTTCCAGGTAAACTTGCCTTAAAAGAAAAAATGGCTTCGGTTGAAGCTGATTCGGAGTGGTGGAATTATCAACAAATCCGACTCAATGTAATTGCTGAGATGAAAGATGCTTACTTCGAGTGGTGGTATGTTCTCAAAGCAATTCATATCATTACAAAAAATAAAGACCTTCTGGAAAAGTTCACTCAGATTGCAGAGGCACGTTACGCTGTCGGCAAAGGAATTCAACAAGATGTATTGAAAGCTCAGGTTGAGATATCAAAACTGATTGATCAACTTACGGTACTGGAACAACGCAAGCTAACGGTTGAGGCTCGCATTAATAGCCTGCTTTTTCGAGACCCAGATTCCCCACTTGGAAAACCTCAAGAACTCACCCACTCAGATTTTTCCTGGACAATGACCCAATTAAAAGAAACAGCATTGGCAAATTTTCCAACCATACAAGCCCAGAAACGGAAGGTTGATCGAGAGCGTTTTGGAATCCAACTTGCACAAAAAGAGTTCTATCCTGATTTCTCATTTGGGTTTACCTATTTTCACCGCCCCCAATTGCCTGAAATGTACGGTTTAACTATCGGAGTTAAATTGCCGCTTTACTTTTGGAAAAAACAACGCCCAGCCTTAACCGAAGCCAGTGCAAGTTCAGCGATGGAAGAAAAGCGATTGGAAAATCTTACAACGTTACTCTTTTTTAAGCTGAAGGAGCGTTACCTGGCGGTTACCACGGCTGAACGGCTCATCAAACTCTATGGAACCACCATCATTCCTCAGGCAACTCTCTCTCTGGACTCGGCCATTGCTGGTTATGAAGTTGGTAAGGTGGATTTTCTGACCCTGCTTGACAATCTGGTTACATTACTCAATTACCAACTCAGTTACTACGAACAATTGAGTGCTGAGGAAAAAGCTTTGGCCGCGATGGAACCATATCTTGGCGTGGAACTTACACACTGAAAGGAAAGAACTATTATGGGTGACCCTCTTTCACCACAATTCCCTCAAAAACCACAGGAGGAGGAACAACCAGATGAACTGGCGGTGCCGGAAACGGCTGCAGTTGTCGAATCTCAACCGCCCCGCCCCTCAAAACTGCCAAAGCGCAATCGCCGGTGGCTGGGGTGGTTAGTTTTGGTTGTGGTAAGTGTTGCGGCGGTATATGTCTACCGTGAGACCTGGCGTAATAGCCGGGTTGGGCACTGGCTGGGATTACAGACTGATCAACCATCAGCCAGTCAGTCAGCCGATGTGTTTTATTGCCCGATGCATCCTCAATATAAGTCGCCAAGACCAGGAACCTGCCCGATTTGCAACATGACATTGGTTAAGGCCGAAACTTCCAGCCCGGAGACTTCAGGGGCAACGGGTGAACGAAAGATTCTTTACTGGCAAGATCCCATGAACCCAGCAAACCGCTCAGACAAACCTGGGAAAGCACCTGATGGAATGGAGTTGGTCCCAGTTTATGCTGAAGAAGGCTCTCAAGCAGAAATGCCCCCTGGAACCGTGAAAATTACTGCGGCGAAACAGCAACTGATAGGTATCACATACGGCGAGGTAACCTCAGACACCCTCACCCATACCATTCGGGCTGTAGGGCGTGCGACCTATGACGAAACCAAAATTACACGCGTCCACACCAAAATTGATGGCTGGCTTGACAAAGTATTTGTTGATTTCACCGGTAAACTTGTGACGAAAGGTCAACCCCTCATCAATCTCTACAGCCCAGAACTGGTTTCCACACAACAGGAATACCTGCTGGCACTCAAAGCCAAGAATTATCTCGGAAAGAGTGAATATAGGGAAATTGCAACCAGTACGAACTCTTTGTTTGAATCCAGCAAAAAACGATTGTTGTTGTGGGACATTCCTGAAATGGAAATAAAGCAACTTGAGGAACGTGGTGAGCCAATGCGAACACTCACGCTCTATGCGCCCAATGATGGGTTTGTTCTGACCAGAAACGCATTTGAACAGCAACGGGTGACACCTGAGACGGAACTTTATACGATTGCAGACCTTTCCAACATCTGGGTGTTGGCTGATATTTATGAATATGAAATCCCGTCCATCAAGCTGGGACAGTCAGTTACAATAACCTTCTCAGCGTTTCCAGGGGAAACATTTCGTGGCAAAGTCACCTATATCTATCCACAACTTGACAATATGACCCGGACGTTGAAAGTACGGATCGAGCTTCCCAATCCCAGGTTCAAACTCAAGCCGGATATGTATGCCAATGTTGAGATTCAGATTGGTTACGGAGAACAACTTTCCATCCCTGAAGAATCAGTATTGGATTCTGGTACCGAACAAACTGTCTTTGTTGCTCTGGAAGGCGGATATTTTGAGCCCCGCAAAGTACAACTTGGAACAAAAGTCGGCAATCGGTTCATTGTTCTGAACGGCTTGGAAGCTGGTGAAAAAATTGTCACTTCCGGCAATTTTCTCATTGATTCCGAAAGCCGATTGAAATCCGCCACCGGCAGCATGGCTGGAATGAACCATTCCCAGCCCAAACCATCAGAGCCCCAACGGGACAAAAAAACAGCCGACCATTCTGGACATAAATCCCAATAAAGGCGAGAACCTATGATTGACAAAATAATCGAATGGTGTGCCCATAATAAATTTCTGGTGCTGGTTTTCATTGTGCTCGCCGTGCTCGCAGGGATACACGCGATGCGAAATATTCGGCTGGATGCCATTCCGGATTTGTCGGATACGCAGGTCATTATTTATTCACGGTGGGATCGAAGTCCAGATATCATGGAGGATCAGGTCACATACCCGATCATCCGATCAATGCTCGGCGTGCCAAAGGTCAAGGATATTCGAGGGTTTTCTGATTTTGGGTTCTCATACGTTTATATCATTTTTGAAGAAGGAACGGACATTTACTGGGCACGGTCACGCACATTGGAATATCTCAACAACATCCTCCCCAAACTACCATCAGGCGTCAATGTTGAACTCGCACGAGATGAAACGGCTGTCGGATGGGTGTATCAATACGTGTTGGTTGATGAAACTGGAAAACACAATCTGGCGGAACTGCGCTCACTTCAAGATTGGCATTTGCGGTATGAATTGCAATCCGTTCCAGGGGTGGCTGAAGTTGCTCCGTTAGGTGGATTTGTTCGCCAGTACCAAATCAATCTCGATCCCAACTCATTGCTCGGATACAAAATCCCGATTGATAAAGTGATTGAAACCATTCGGGAGGGCAATAATGATATCGGTGGGCGCTTGATAGAGTTCTCGGGGCGGGAATACATGGTTCGCGGTCGTGGCTACATTCGCTCGGTGGCTGATATTGAAAACATTGTTGTCGGAACCAATCCTGAAACCGGAACACCCATCCTGATAAAAAGCCTGGGTACGGTAGTCTTGGGACCCGATATTCGGCGCGGCGTTGGAGAACACAATGGACGGGGAGAAGCAGTCGGCGCCATTGTGATCATGCGAGTTGGGGAAAATGCTCTCAAGGTCATTGATCGCGTCAAATCAAAATTGGCCGATATCGAGCCGAGCCTTCCACCCGGGGTGAAAATTGTCGCTACCTATGATCGGTCAGAGCTCATTGAGCGATCCATTGAAACATTGAAAGGCACGCTCATCGAGGAACTCATCATCGTCAGTCTGGTGATTTTAATTTTTCTCTGGCACATTCCTAGCGCCATTATTCCTATCATTACCATCCCCGTAGCCATCGTCATTGCCTTTATTCCGATGCAGCAGATGGAACTCACTGCCAACATCATGTCGCTGGGCGGTATCGCCATCGCCATTGGTGCAATGGTAGATGCGGCGATTGTCGTGGTGGAGCAAACCCACAAAAAATTGGAACACTGGCAGGCTGATGGACGCCCAGGGGATTTCCATACCGTCGTCATAAGTGCCGTGAAGGAAGTCGGCGGCCCCAGCTTCTTTGCCCTGCTCGTGATCGCTGTTAGTTTTATTCCAGTCTTTGCTTTGGAAGCCCAGGAAGGGCGACTCTTTAAACCCCTGGCCTATACTAAAACATTTTCCATGGTCATCGCGGCGGTGCTGGCGATTACACTGGACCCGGCGATCCGGTTGATGTTCACCCGCATGGATCATTTCAGCTTTCGTCCACGTTGGCTGTGTGGCCTGGTGAACGGGATTTTTATAGGGACCATTCACAGCGAGGATACTCATCCCATCAGCCGTCCGCTTATGCGGATATATCACCCAGTGGTGAAGTTTGTGCTTCGTCATCAATGGATGACTATCGTATCGGCGGTATTGATTGTAGTACTCACAGTACCGATCTATTTTCGGTTGGGATCAGAATTCATGCCAGCTTTGGACGAAGGCTCACTGCTCTATATGCCCACCATGCTTCCAGGCATTTCCGTGACTGAGGCCCAAAAACTTCTCCAGGTCCAAGACAAACTCATCAAGTCGTTTCCAGAAGTGCAAAGTGTGCATGGCAAAGCAGGGCGTGCGGAAACCGCAACCGATCCGGCCCCTTTTTCTATGATGGAAACCGTCATTGTGCTTAAACCACCCTCTGAATGGCCCAAAATACCGCGCTGGTATTCCGACTGGGCACCAACCTGGTTACAGGATTGGCTTCGCCGAGCCTGGCCTGACCACAAAAGCACTCAGGAATTGATCTATGGTCCTGGAGGGCTCAATGAAACCTTGCAAATCCCAGGAACCGTGAATGCCTGGACGATGCCGATCAAAGCCCGCATTGATATGCTGACGACTGGAGTTCGCACTCCAATTGGAATCAAAGTTCTTGGCCCAAACTTAAACAAAATCGAAGAAATTGGGCAACATATTGAAGCTGTTGTCAAAGAAGTTCCTGGTACAACCAGTGTTTTTGCCGAACGAACCGCTGGTGGATATTTTCTGGACTTCAATTTAAAGCGGGAAGAACTTGCCCGCTATGGGTTGTCGGTTGGACAAGCCGAAATGGTGATTATGTCAGCCATTGGAGGTGAAAACATTACGACAACGGTTGAAGGACGCGAACGATATCCAGTCAACGTGCGCTACCTGCGTGACTATCGAAGCACTATAGATCGGTTGGGACGTACTCTGGTCCCAACCATGAATGGAGCCCAAATACCAATGGCCCAAATTGCTGATATTAAATTGATTTCAGGTCCTGGGATGATTCGGGATGAAAATGGGCGGTTAAGTGGCTACGTCTACGTTGATATTTCTGGACGTGATGTTGGTGGGTACGTCAAGGATGCCAAAAAAGCCGTGCGTGAGAAAGTTCAAATGCCTCCCGGATACACGTTGGTCTGGAGTGGTCAATACGAAAGTATGCAACGGGTAGAGGAAAAATTGATGCTCGTCGTGCCCGTGACGCTCTTCATCATCGCCATGTTGTTGTATTTCAATACTCGTTCAGTCGCCAAGACCATTATTATTTTTCTGGCCGTGCCATTCTCAGCAGTTGGTGCCATCTGGTTTTTGTACTTGCTGGACTACAATTTGAGCATTGCCGTTTGGGTTGGCTTAATTGCCTTAATGGGTGTAGATGCTGAAACGGGTGTCTTTATGCTGCTCTATTTAGATATCGCCTATTACGATCAAAAAGCCAGGGGCTTGATGCACACGAAAGAACATCTGCGCCATGCCATTGTTGAAGGAGCTGTCAAACGACTCCGTCCGAAGTTTATGACCGTAGCGGTAATGTTCATGGGATTGGTTCCAATTATGTGGGCCACAGGCAGCGGAGCAGATGTAATGAAACGTATTGCGGCTCCAATGATTGGAGGAATTTTCACTTCGTTTATTATGGAACTCATCGTCTATCCAGCGATTTATGAAGTTTGGCGCTGGTATTTCTATGTTCGTAAGGAAACACCGGATAGTCAGCCTTCGGATCAGTCGCCTGTTCCAACATCCATCGCAACCTGACTGCTTGAAGGGGGAATTATGGGATTGTTTCATCAATTGCAAGATATTTATTTCGATGCGCTGAAGTTAGCCGATGAGCTGGCTCAGCTTCCACCAACGTGCGATTGCTGTGATCTTGATAAACACCAGGGTGGAAAGTGCTGTTGCTCCAAACCACTGCCAGAAAAAGCCTTTTCTCATAGGACTGGGTGTTTAAGCCATATTCAGGAACTCAAACACACACTCCTGTTGTTTGATGAGGATGTAATTCGATCCCGAGCCGCTTTGTATACCGCACCAGGTGAAGCGTTACGACAGGTTCACAGGGTTCTCTTGCTGAAAAATTCACTGATGACGGCATTAACACATATTGAAGATAGTCTCAACACAACGGAAGGCAAGTGTGCTCATGCCTCTTTGGAGCATATCCAGGAAATGGCAGGTAATTTACGCAGACAGGCCGCTCAGTTGAATGAAGTCTTATGAAATACCTTGAAAAAAATTTTGCTTCTTCACTTTGTGGCTATCAGATCATAACCTCGTGTCTTCTGATTTTGTGGGGATCGGCGGGGTGTCAGGCCCAATTGCGGCAAGAACACCCCACAACAGATCAACCTCCCATCCAGATCACTCAAACCGGTTTCCCCCCTTCGGTTGAAGTCATGCTGGAAAATCTCAATCAGAAAGTGACCCGAAAAGCACAACTTTCAAAGTTGCTCATACAGGCGCAAGCCTCTTTCAAGGATGGTGAGGTCTTTCTTCAACAGGGCAAACACGAAGCGGCTGAGGTGGCTTTTAAAAAGGGGCAACAAATTCTGATTGAAGCAGATGAAGATGCATTCTACGAACCGAATATTCACAGCTATTTCCTCGAACTCTCCCGCCACGTTAGTGAATTAAAAAGAGTTATAGCTGCAGTTCCTCAACCAGTCATTGGAGGCGTTGGCCTTCGTCAATGGCCAATCATCCAGGTGGTTTCTTATTTCAAAGGTCAAGGTTCTACCACCCTCAAAGTTGCTCTCTCTCGACTGAAAGGGTACGAAACCATGATGCGCCAGATTTTCCGGGAGGAAGGTATTCCAGAAGAGTTGATTTTTGTCGGTTTGATAGAGAGTGCCTATAATCCCTATGCCCGATCTGGCGCAGGTGCTGAAGGAATCTGGCAATTTATTCAAACCACAGGGGAGCGTTACGGATTGAGACAAGTCGGCAAACTTGACGAACGCCACGATCCAGAGAAATCGACTCGGGCGGCTGCCAGGTACTTACGAGATTTATATCAACTTTTTGGTGACTGGCATCTGGCATTGGCGGCTTACAACACTGGAGAACATCGTGTCCTCCGTATCATGAAACGCACTGGAATCAAAGATTTCTGGTTGATGAGAGAGCGTGGTCTGTTGCCACGCGAGACGGCAAACTATGTTCCATCTGTGTTGGGTGCCATCACTCTCGGAAAAGAAGTACTTGGAGCAACCAGTTTTTCTCCAATTGGACCCACCTACACCACGCCAGCAATTAAAAAAAGAAACCTGAAGAAAGGTAGGTAATATGAAAAAGTGGATTTTCTTGATCGTTACACATTTATTTCTTACCTGGCCAATCCAGGCTCAGGAGGCACATTTTGAGTTTCCTGTTGAGCATATACACACGCTCAAAAACCGACGAGGTACCCTTATCATTTCATCACAGGGTATTGAATACCGTACATCTGACCCAAAAGAAAAGAAAGATGCTCGTAGGTGGTTATTTATGGATCTCTGGCAAATTAAAATCGCCTCACCAACAGAGATTGAGTTGGCAACCTATGAAGATCAAAGAAGGTTGCTTGGACGCGACAGAATTTTCAGATTCCATTTGCTAAACAAGACAATTACTTCTGAAATGAGTGCCTTTCTTGAAGAAAAAACCAGTCGTCTACTGGTAACAAGTATTTTTCCCTCCTCTGGTGAATTACCTGCCTTTAGTGTTCCCGTCAAGCATTTGCACTTGTTTGGCGGGTGTGAGGGAGTACTTAAAATCTTTAGCCACCACATCCTGTACGAATCGTTGAGGCAACCAAACAGCTCACGCTTATGGAAATTTTCTGATATTCAAGATTTTAGCCACCCAACACGTTACTCACTTTCACTAACCAGTTATGAAGATCAATTTGGAGGACCTACACGAGCCTACAATTTTCAACTAAAGGAAGATTTTCCTCTGGCAGCAAGTGAATATCTTTGGGAGCATATTTACCCAAGTAAGTACCCATCAAAGGTAAAACAAGGAATGTCCAATGAAAAAAACATCCAATCCAGAGTTCAAGAAAAAAACTGAAGGGGATTTTATAACAGAGGGATCACCATTGGATAAAAAACTGAATTCCGAAATTCAAAAAAACCAAAGAGGTGCATATTTTATTGGGTTGAGCATCACACTTATCACCGCGCTTCACTTTGCCACCAGCACCGAATATCTGGTAATGCACGAAGTTTTTCAGCGATTGTATTATTTACCAATTATTTATGCAGCTTATCGGTACGGATTACAAGGAGGAATCGCCACATCAATTGGAAGTGCTATTGTTTATATCCCACACGTCTATATTCACTGGCATCATTATCATATCTACGCCCTTAATCAGTATGCGGAGATGATTTTATTCCAGGTTGTTGCTATCGTGACAGGGTTTTTGGCGAACTCCGAACGAAAACAACGATCACGCAGTGACCAAACAGCAGCCGAACTCCAGGTGGCGTATAGCAATCTTCAAAAAGCAGTTGACCAACTGGTTTTGGCGGAAAGAATGAATACCGTTGGACAGCTTGCTTTGGCCCTGGTCCATGAAGTCCGTAACCCATTGGGGGCAATTCGTGGTGCGACTGAGGCTTTAGAAACCACGATACCAAAATCAAATACTCAATATGAATTCCTGCATATAATCCAAACGGAAGTCACGCGTCTTAATCGGCTGGTGAGTGATTTCCTCGATTTTGGCCGACCACGGCCTCCTGAAAAACTCCCAGCCCTTCTCAACGAAGTGGTTCAATCTGTGATATTTCTGGTCTTACAACAGGCATCACAACAAAAAGTTTTGATTCGGACTGATTTAACGGAGAATTTACCATTTATTCTCCTGGATTCAGAACAAATCAAACAAGTTCTCATTAACCTGGTTTTGAATGGGATTGACGCAATGCCTGATGGTGGGGAACTATCGATTCAAACCCGCATCGTTGAAAAATATTTGGAAGTCAGCGTGACTGATACTGGTCCTGGCTTGACTGATGAATTGAAACCCAAAATATTTAATCCTTTCCTGACGACGAAAGATAAAGGTACGGGATTGGGCTTAGCGATTTCTCATCGACTTGTCACCCAAAATGGTGGAAAGATTGAGGTTGAAAGTACATTTGGAAAAGGGACTACCTTTCGAGTTCAATTCCCGATGTAGTTTGTCGTGTGGTGAGGTATAACTTCTATGGAAATCAACCCCAAAAACCTTCTTCTTGTTGATGATGACGCGAGTTTAAGGCGGGTACTTCAGCATCATTTATCTGAAGCGGGGTATTCTGTGTTGATTGCTAAGGATGGAACCGAGGCATTCAATCTATACACTGAAAATTCAATTGATCTCGTCATCACCGATGTGCGGATGGCAGGAATGGATGGAACCGAGTTGCTCAAGCGAATTCGAACCATCAATGATGAAGCAGTTGTCATTGTCATTACAGCTCATGGAACAATTGAGGCTGCAGTCACCGCCATGAAACTTGGGGCTTATGACTACATTACGAAACCGTTTAATCGCGAAGAGCTACTTCTTGCTGTTAGTAAAGGATTGCAATACAAAGATTTGATGCAGGAAAACCGTTCATTGAAGCGGCTTGTCACAGAACGATTTTCCATATCAAATATGATTGGGTCATCACCCAGTATGCAACGCGTATATGCTACGGTTGAAAAAGTAGCTCGAACGAATGCCACAGTTTTAATCACTGGGGAAAGCGGTACCGGTAAGGAGATGGTTGCAAAAGCGATTCACCAAAACAGTCGCCGCCATCACCAACCCTTTGTTACTATCAATTGTGGTGCGATTCCTGAAGGACTCCTCGAATCTGAACTATTTGGACATCGAAAAGGATCATTTACAGGTGCCATTTTCGATGCTCGAGGATCATTCGATATGGCGAATGGTGGGACGGTTTTTTTAGATGAAGTTGGTGAACTGCCTCTCCAACTTCAAGTGAAGCTGTTGAGAGTTTTACAAAATGGAGAATTTAATCGGGTTGGGGAATCAACTCCTCGCCGGGTTGATATCAGATTCATTGCCGCGACCAATCGATCATTAGAAAAAATGATTGAAGATAGCGAGTTTCGTGAAGACTTATATTTTCGGTTAAAAGTAGTACAAATTCATCTGCCTCCATTGCGTGAACGACGGGATGATATACCATTACTGGCAGATTTATTTTTACATGAACTTGCCAGACACTATTGTCGGCCAGAGTTGAAAGTAGAAAAGGAAGTTGTGCGTAACTTTTGCTCTTATAATTGGCCTGGTAACGTCCGCGAGCTCAGAAATACCATTGAAAGTATGATTGTACTCAGTGATGGTGATACATTGACTTTGGTTGATCTCCCAGAACACATTATGAAAAAAGCCTCGTCTGCTGGGAGAGTGACCATCCAATTACCAGAAGGAGGGATCGATTTGGAGAAAGTAGAACGTGAAATTCTCCTCCAGGCACTGGAGAAACATCATTGGAATCAAACCCATACTGCCCGCTACTTAAACCTGACGCGAAGTGCGTTAATTTATCGAATGCAAAAGTACAGCATTGAAGAACAGAGCCTCTGACTTTTCAGTAATTCAGCTTGACTGGGGATTATTATTTTTGAGGAGAAATATGGTACATTTCTTGCGGTCTAAGATCTTTAGGGCGTGGCTACTTTGAGTTAAAACTCAAGCAGCCTCTTTTCAGTTTTTGGAGCAGAGACCGATTGAGGTAAAACACCATACAACCGAAGATCTCCCTGAGAGCGATGAAAGTCCAATAGCGAGACCAGTCACCATTGAGAAATACAGAGCGCAAATCAAACATGGCTTGTGGTTTTGGCAACTTGAAATGGGCTCTCTCGCAATTTCGCTGATAATTTAGCAAGTAAATCATTGATTCAACGCTACTTATAGTTTGAAAATCAAGAAGTGTACCAAAATCTACAAGCCTTTTTGGAGCAACGTTTTACAAGTAAGACATCAGCGAAATTGTGGGAGAGCCCATTTCAAAATATCAGAATCACGCTTCCATCACGGCTGTTTCGTTCGTTACCAGAGTACTGATGGACCTTTCTTTTTTCAAAAGTTTCTTCCTCCACGGTTTAATGTGGAGCTACCGGTGTTCGGTGGAGGAATTGTGGTTCAGGGAATGTCCGGGTGCGGCACAAGATCACCGTGGCCAATTCGGTCATCTCTTCCGGGTGCTTCCGAAGGCGCTGATTTCATCCGCCCGAATTTCAGAAACAGGGCTGGGATCACCACCATGTTGAGAAAGGTGGAGGTGACGATGCCGCCCAGGATGACGACCGCCATCGGCTGCTGGATTTCCTTGCCGGGTTCGCCTTTCCCGAGCGCCAGTGGAATCAGGCCGATGCCGGTCACCAGCGCCGTCATGAGAATCGGACTCAGCCGCTCCATGGAGCCTTGCACGATGGCTTCCCGGAAATTGACGGACTCTTCCTGCATCAGGTGCAGATAATGGGTGATGAGCATGATCCCGTTGCGAGTGGCAATGCCAAAGAGTGTGATGAACCCAACCAGCGAGGCAACCGAGAGCGTCCCACCCGACAGAAAGACCATGACAATGCCGCCGATGAGCGCCAGCGGCAGGTTGGCCATCACGAGCAAGGCCGCGCGGGTGGACTGCAAAGCCAGGTAAAGGAGCAGAAAAATCCCTCCAACCGAAACCAGCGAGAGCAGTAAGATCTGCCGCGCGGCTTTTTCCTGGGATTCAAACTGCCCACCGTACTGCACATAGTAGCCCTGCGGCAGGGAAACCTTTCCGGCAATGGCGGTTTTGACGTCGGCAATGACGCTGCCCAGGTCACGTTGTGCAACGTTGGCCTGGACGATAATCCGGCGCTGGACGTTCTCGCGGTTGATGGTGTTCGGCCCCTGGTCGGTGCGGATTTCGGCCACCTGGCTGATGGGTACTTTCGCGCCGGTTGGCACATCGATCAGTGTCTGGCTGATGGTAGTTACCGATTGTCGGGCCGTGTCGTCGAGCCGCACCAGCACGTCGTAGGTCCGCTGTTCTTCCAGCACCTGGGCTGCCAGATGGCCGTTGAAGGCGGTGTCCACCGTTTCGGCCAAGCCCTCGGCACTCAGCCCCACGGCTGCCGCAGCCTGACGGTTGAGATTGATTTGCACTTGCGGCACGCCGACCTGCGGCTCCACCAGCAGATCCACGATGCCCGGCACAGTTTCCATGGCGGCGCGGACTTCCTCGGCCTTGGAACGCAGGGTGGCCAGGTCGGGACCAAACACCTTGATGGCAATCTGCGCCCTGGTGCCCGACAGCAAATGGTCAATCCGGTGGGAAATCGGCTGCCCGACTTCAACCGCAGCTCCGGGAATCCGGCTCAGGTTTTGGCGGATTTCCTCCATCACCTCGGCGTGCGGTCGTTTTCCCTCTTTGGTCACCACTTCCAGTTCACTGGTGTTGACGCCGGCGGCATGTTCGTCTAGTTCGGCCCGTCCGGTGCGGCGGGTGGTGGAGAAGATTTCCGGCGTCTGGTGGAGCAGTTCCTCAATCAATTTGCCCATCCGGTTGGATTCGGCCAGCGAGGTGCCCGGCGGCAGGTTGACGTTGATATTGAACGTGCCTTCGTTGAACGGCGGCAGAAACTCGCGTCCCATGAGCGGGGTGAGAGCCAGCGCCGCCACGAGCATCACGACCGAAGCCCCGACAATCTGGAACGGGTGCCGGAGCGTCCAGTCAAGCAGCCAGGCATAGTGGCGTTTGAGCCACCCGACCAGCCGCGAATCGGCTTCGTGGCGGAGCAGTTCCGGGCGGGTCAGCAGGTAGTAACAGAGGACCGGCGTCACCGTCAGCGCCACCACCAGCGATGCCAGAATCGAGATGATGTAGGCGAAAGCAAGCGGGGCAAACATCCGCCCTTCAAACCCACTCAGGCTGAAAAGCGGAATGAACACCAGCACAATGATGAGGGTCGCAAACACAATCGAGTTCCGGATTTCGCTCGACGCGTTGAAAATGACCCGGACGACCGGCTCGGGACGCAGTAGCCGGGCATTCAGCTTCAGCCGCCGAAACACGTTTTCCACGTCCACGATGGCGTCGTCCACCAGTTCCCCGATGGCGATGGCCAGGCCCCCGAGCGTCATGGTGTTGATGCTCAGTCCGAAATAGTTCATCGCCAGCACCGCGGCGAGCAGCGAGAGCGGAATCGCCGTCAGGCTGATGAAGGTAGTCCGGAAATTCCACAGGAACAGAAACAGGATGACCGTCACCAGGATGCCGCCTTCCAGCAAAGCCCGCTGCACGTTGCCAATCGCCCGCTTGATGAAATCGGCCTGTTGAAAGGCTTTGGTGTCAATCGTCACATCGGACGGGAGCGTCGGCTTCAGACTCGCCATGGTGGTTTCAATCTGGTGGGTAACCTCCAGGGTGTTGGCGTTCGGCTGTTTCTGGATGGTCGCCACCACCGCCGGGTGACCGTTGAAGCTCCCGTCACCCCGCTTGAGAGCCGCTCCCAGTTTGACCGTGGCCACATTTTTGACCAGCACCGGAACCCGGTCGCGGACCGTAATCACGGCGTTCGCCAAATCGTCCAGGGAGTAAATCCGGGCGCGGCCCCGAATCAGGAATTCCTCGTTCGGGCGCTCCAGAAAGCCACCCGGCGCGTTGGCGGTGGCCGCCCGCACCGCCTCCGTGATTTCCTTCAGGCTGAGCCGGTAATCGGCCAGTTTGGCCGGGTCCACCAGCACCTGGAACTGCTTGGTTTCACCGCCGATGATCATCACCTGTGACACCCCGGTTACTCCCAGCAGCCGCGGGCGCACGGTCCAGTCCGCCAGCGAGCGGAGGTCCATCGGCGTGGTGGTTTTGCTGGTCATCGAGATGAGCATGATTTCGCCCATAGTGGAGGAAATCGGCCCCAGCGCCGGTGGCGACACGCCCGCCGGCAACCGCACCTGCTGGAGTTTTTCGGTCACCAGTTGCCGGGCGCGATAGATGTCGGTGCCGAACTGGAATTCCACAAACACCAGCGAAATGCCGATGGCCGAATTGGAACGCACCCGGAAAACGCCGGCGGTGCCGTTCATGGCGGCTTCAATCGGCAGGGAAACGAGCGCTTCCACTTCCTCCGGGGCTAGTCCGTGGCTTTCGGTGAGAATCGTGACGGTGGGCGCGGTCAGATCGGGAAACACGTCCACCTGGGTCTGGAACGCGACCACGCCGCCGTAGACCAGCAGCACCAGGGCCGCGACCATCACCAGCAGCCGGTTTCCAAGCGACCATTCAATAATTTTGTTGAGCATAGGATTTCGGTTGGGGACCGCCGGTTCGTGACAAGTGACAGGAGTTTTTACTGTCACTGTTTACCTGTCACCCGTCACTTGTTTTTAGGTTTCGTGGGTGTGGGCTCCGGCGCTAGCCGGTCGCAGTTCCTGGAGTTTCAGTTGGTACGCGCCCTGCGTGACCACCCGTTCCCCCGGCTTGATCCCGGAAAAAACGGCCACCGTCGCCCCGTATTCATCCCCCAGGGTGACTTCGCGCCGTTCAAACTCTTCCCCTGAAAGCAGCACATAGACGATTTTCCTGCCTTCGTGATCCAGCACCGCCTCGCGGGGAACCAGCGCCGCCGAAAGGGGTTCCCCCGCGTCCAGGCGGACATTGGCCTGCATCCCGATGCGGAGTTCGTGCCGGGGATTGGGCACCGCAAAAATCACCGTCGCCGCCCGCAGCCGCTCGTCAATCACCGAACCGATGTCAACCAGGCTTCCGCTGTATTCCACACCTGGATTGGCCAGGGTGGAAAAGGCGGCGGGTTTACCTTTCACCAGCCGGGCGAGGTCTTTTTCAAAGATGGGGGCTTCCACCCAGACCTGATCGAGATTGACAATTTCAAAGAGTGGCTCGCCCGGCGCGACATGCTCGCCCAACGATTTGTGGGCCGCTGTGATGGTGCCTGCGAGCGGTGCCCGGATTTCAAAGCGGGTGACCTCGTCGGCGGGTTTGAGGGGGGGCGAATCGTTGAGCGCCTGCAATTGCTCCCGCGCCGCAGCGTGATCCGCTTCCGCCTCCTTGAACGCGGCTTCCTTTGTTTGCACCTCGCTCAAGGAAACCACCCCGAATTCATGGAGCTTTTTGGCCCGTTCATATTCCCTGGTAGCCAAGGTCAGCCCGGCCTGGGTTTCATTGATGGACTGGCCCAGCCGGCGGCGTTCCGCTTCCAGACGGGCGTTTTCAATCCGCACCTGAGTGTTGGCAGCGGCAATCTGCCCGGCGTCACCGACATTTGGGGTCTGCTGCAACACGGCCAGGAGCTGCCCTTTGGCCACGGTTTGACCGACGCGGGGCAACGCCTGCGAGCCGGTGATGATGCCTTCCACCGGCGGTGCCGCCACGGCGTGATGTTCCGGTGTCGCCACCACCCGCCCGGTGGCGGTGATTTGGCGGGCCACCGTCTTTTCCTCCACCACGGCCAGCTTCATCCGGATGAGCCATTGCTGTTCCATCAGAAAGGTGACCCGTCCGGTGTTCGCTGCCGCTGGAGGCGTTTCTTCCACGGCCAGCGGTGAACGCCGCCAGAAGGCGACCGTCACTACGATGGCCATCAGCAGCAGAACCGACAGCCACAGGACCCAGGACCCTCGCTTGCCGGATTGGAGAGCCGGTTTGATTTCCGCTATATCAGGTGTTTCGGGCAATTTGGTGCTCACGGGTACTATTCTCCAAAAAAAGAAGGGAAATCCTGATTACTCAACAGTGAAATCCGTCAGTGCCAGCCGTTCGTCGAGCTTGTCATTCTTAACCCGGAACTCGATGTCGTACTGTCCGGCCTGCGAAATCGTGAGGTCGGCCACATAAATGCCGGTGACCTTTCCGATGCGGGCCGTGGTACGGGTAATTTCGGCAGGTTGTCCTTTGGTGCGGACCGTCAGCACGATTTCCGCCCTTTCCACCGGCGAGCCGTCGCCCAAATCCGTCAGGTGGATAAGAAACTGGCTTTTCCGATTTGCCTTGAGTGGTTCGTATTCAAAGAAATTCTCAATTCGGCTGGTGAATTCTGTTTGGGAAAGTGGTTCTTCCTCCACCTCCGAGTGAGACTGAGGCGGGACCAGTCGGGCACAGCCGGCCACCCCCAGGACAACAGCCAGCAACCCCGTCGCAATCACCCTTTTGACCGGAAGGAATCGGTTCATCATTTCGGGAATCCGCCTGTGTTTGTTCATATTTATTTCCTGAAACTACCAGTGATAGTTTTTGTAAGCCTGAAACCAGGGAAATCATGCTTGTGTCCAGCCACCGGCTAAAAACGGTGGAGGAACTGTTCCAACAGCCGATGGATTGAGAGTGGTGCAACCGCAAACACCGCCAGCAGCAAAATCCCGCCGGCGGCGGAAAGCCACCAAGCAGTACCGGTCCAGGATTTCAAGAGCTGCGTGCGTGGGGTGGGTTTTGGGAGGTCCAGCAGGCCCACCAAATGTCGGATGCGGTCTTCCAAAGCCTGGGTGTTTTCCCCGAAGAAAGCGGAGTGGACGATGGGCGCGCGCCCCAGTGGCCGGCCAGCCAGGCGCTTGATTTTGACCAGTGCTTCGGCCACATCCAGCGGGTGGGTCCACCCAGCGGCGGCTTCATCACAGACCATTTCAACCGCATGACTCCACCAGCCGTAAATCAGATTGGTCAGCGGAAAGGCCGGCGAAGTGTAACGGCAGGCGGTCAGCACACCTTTCAACAGATTGTCGTGGCGTTGGTGGTGGGCCGCTTCATGCTCCAGCAGGGCGGTCAATTCGGCTTCGGTCAGGGTGTTCAGCAATCCGGTCGAGACAATCAGTTTGGAGCGCAGGTATCCCCACACGAACGAAAACGGACGCCCGCTGTAGACCAGCCCGACTCCCATGCCGTAGGCGCGGCAGGTCTCTTTGACCTGTTCAATCTGTTCGGAAGGTACTGGATCCCCGCCAATTTCCAGACATCGGACCAGCATCCCAATCTGGACAAAGGCCCGGGCCGCCGCCAGCCACACGGCCAAACCGGTTCCCACCAGAAACAAAAACGTGAAATATTCCAGCGCCGGGTCAACCCCAAAGGTCAGGGCATTCAACAAGTGCAGCGTATGTGGGTCTTCGTGATGGATCACCCAGTCGGGACGGTTCATCCAACCTGCCGGCAACAGGGACGCCAGTACCAGCCAGCCCGAAACCAGCGTAGGAAAGACAATAGCCCCGGCATACACCTGCGCCTGGGTGAGCGGGTGTCGGGTCTTCAACCAGCCGGTGACCCGCCCCAGCACGACCATCAGAAAAACAGCCGCGGACAGCACCGTGTTAAGCAGGACAAAATTTTCAATTCCGGCCAACAGGAGCGCCCACAAGAAAGGATTCATGACCGGTTGCCCTTTCGTTTTTCCCGAATCAACTCTTCCAGTTTTTGCAGTTGGACTTCGTCCTCGCTGACCATATCCACAAAGGTGGATAGCGCCGGCTCGCCCATTCCTCTCAAAATAGCGCCCAACACTTCCTCCGCCATCCCCCGCTCAAATTCCTCCCGGCTGTAGCAAGGCGCATAGACAAAGGCTTTCCCTTCTTTTTCCCGGGTCAGGTAGCCCTTGCGGTGCAGCCGGTCTAGCGTCGTCAGCACCGTCGTATGGGCAATCGGACGTACCCGGTTGAGCCGGTCTTCAACCTCGGAAACTGTCTGGCGGGGGTACTGCCAGAGATGTTCCATAACGGCAGTTTCCAGTTTCCCCAGCACGTGACTGGCTCCCCGGCGGTCGGTTTTGAATCCTCGAAGTGAAAATTTAGGCATGCTCAGTGTGATCTGCAGCGAAGAATTGACGGAAACGGACTATAGACAACATAACAACTATCGTCAATAGTTGCTTGGCGGGTCAAACAGTGAAATGACTGCCGCATAACTTCACCGGGTTACAGTTTCACCAATCTTGTTCCAGTCCAGGAAATCAGGGGCGGGGTTGACCTATACAATGAGGCTGGGAGTTGTCACGCTGCACTCCCGCAAGGATACGTTGCTTTGACCCGGTCGAGGAATCCTGAAAATAATGATCCCCAGTCAAGAGTTGACTCTTCTTTCTCCACCGTGGAAGAATACCAGAATGAATCTTTTCCGTGCATTTTTCCAAACCTTCAAACCGAGCCTTTGGCGTGGGGTTGCGCTTTTCATGCTGACCTTCATCGTTTCGGATGTGGGATTGGTTGATATTGTATTTCCTGGGCATTGCACGGAAATGCTGCTGGGGTATGAAAAGCATGCCCATCCACCACTTGACGAAGTTATTGATAAAGCTCATTTATCTCTAACCCAGGGAACCGTCCTGCAACCTGCAACACCTCAATCTCAGGAAACAAAGAGCGAGGATGGGTATGGTTGCACCTGTGTTTCGTGCTGTTCCCATGTACTCCCATCTATGAACTTCGTCTGGCCCCGGTTTGAAGATCCTCTATCCGTTATCCCCTGGCAATCCTGGCTATTCTTGACCAAGTTTCTCGCCCCTCCCTTTCACCCTCCGAAGTTTGTCTTATCTTGAATCCAGACCAACTTGTTACCTGACATCTAACAGATCCCTGACCGGGAACTATCCTGGTAGTTGCGTCTAAGTCAGGTCAGGTATGCGAATAAATTGGTTGCCGGCGTGTATTTTTTCGGGGCGGCAACGCGGGTGTTGCCTGGTCAACACTAGAAAGGGAACTGCTTTATGCGTTATCACGGTGTGTTCCGCGCTCGGGATACCCTCTTTTTTATATTGTTTTTACTATTCAACCTGCTACCGGCTCACGGACAGGAACTGACAAAACTGACAGGTGTTGTTCTTGCACAATCTGCTGCTGATGGACAATCGGTTCCATCAATTTCCCTTCCCCAAACAGCTTCGGGTAGCTACACGACCCAGGCCCTGATTCGCCTCGCGCTCGTTGCCAACGGCGAACTGACCGCAGCCCGGCTTGACATTGAACGAGCCCGTGGCCGGTTACGCCAAGCTGGGCTGCGTTCAAACCCAACGGCTGAAGCCGAGCGCACGGCGGGTGTCCTGAATTCACCTGGCGAACGCAATTTGGCGATTGGGGTTATGATCCCACTCGAATTGAACGGCCAACGCCAGCGCCGGATGGAAGTCGCACAAACGGAACTGGCAATTGCTCAAGCCGACATCGCGGATCGGGAACGGCGATTGGCTAGTGAGGTCCGCACTCTTACCACCGAGATCCTGACAGCAACTCGCGAACTCGAAATCTTGACCGACCTTGGTGCCCTGGATGCGCAATCGGTCAAAATCGCCAGCGACCGGGTGGCAATAGGTGATATCCCACCGCTTGACCTCAATTTGCTGAAGGTAGAACAGGATCGGCGGCAAGCACGACGAATGCTGGTCGAGGTTCAACTCAAGATAGCGCTTGGCCGGTTAAAAATATTGATTGGGTTACCGGTTGATGCCCCATTGAGGTTGGCTGAATCCCTCGCCAGCACCAGCGTACCGTCAGTACCGGATTCGGTGGAAACCTCCATCACTACTGCTTTGCGTCTCCGTCCTGATTTGCAGATGGCTCGGTTAAATGAAGAATCTGCAACTGCCAGGGTACGGTTGGCGCGAGCCCAAGGGCGCCCTGATGTCACCGCCTACATACGGTATGCAGCCAATGAGTCGAGTTTTGACACCACGCCCATTGGCTTTTTGAACGACCGTGACAAACTGCTGACGTTCGGATTGTCGGTCACGATACCAGTTTTCAACCGGAACCAGGGCGCCAAAGCTGAAGCCGAAGTGGCCATTACCCAGGCCAAACGCCGGCGCGAGTTCCTGGAACAACTTGTGCGCAACGAAGTCACGGCAGCTTACGACCGGTGGAGGGTGGCAAAAGCTGTGCTCGACATTTACAAAACCGGGGTGATTGATAGGTCACAGCAAAACCTGCACACGATTCGGAATTCTTATGAAGTTGGTGCATTCCGCATTACCGAAGTTATCGCTGAACAACGCAAGTTTGCCGATGTTCAGCAGGAATACACCGAAATCCTGGCTGAATACCAGCATGCCTGGAAAAACCTAGTTACCGCAATTGGAACCCCCCTTGATTGAGGAACAATGTTTATGGAAAAGGAAAAAACCGAACAACTTGTCAGCCAGTCGTTACCTGCCAAACCGACTTTATCTCGGTGGTGGTGGCTGGGTATTGCTGTAATTGTGGTGGTGGTTGGGTTCCTACTCATACGCGGATCCAATCCCCAAATCACCCCAGCGGTAGAAGAAGAGAACCATCACCAGGAAGAAGCGCACGGCGTGTCGGAGGTCCTGCTCTCTCCTGAAGTGGAAAAAGCCGCTAGAATCGAGATCGAGTCCATATCGGGCCAACCGGAAGGGAGGTTCATCCGGACGACAGGTTCGGTCGAGGCCAATCAGTTGCAGACCCAGCAGGTTTCGGCCCAGGTCAGTGGCCGGTTGGAACAGGTCCGAGTGACGGTTGGCATGCCGGTTAAAGCCGGAATGGTCCTGGCCGAATTGTCTAGCCCCTTAGTAGCGGAAATGCATGGGAAACTGCACGAAGCTGAAACTCAGTTGGGGGTCGCCCAACGCAATTACGAACGAGTGCAAAAAGTAGAAAACCGGATTTCGCTCCTCCAGGCACGAGCCAGGTTGGATGAAGCCCAGGCTAATCTGACTCGAACACAAAAACTGATCGAACTTGGCGCCGGTGCCGGCAAAGACCTGATTGCTGCCGAAACTGCCTACCAGAATGCGAAAGCGGAGTTTGATTTCCAAAACAATATCAATCTCAGCCGCGAAGTCCAGGAAGCCAAAGCAGCATTGGAATCAGCACAACTGGACGTAGACCACAAACGCAACGGCCTCAAGGCTGTGGGCGTATCGGTATGCGATACGCACTCCAACGAAGAAAACACCGCATTGGTGCCAATCACGTCTCCGGTCAGCGGTATTGTGACAGAACGCTTGGTTAATGCGGGGGTGGGCATCGAGCCGGGAAAACCGCTCTTTACCATTACTAACTTATCCTCAGTCTGGGTCATCACCAACATTCCAGTAGCCGAAATGCTGCGGCTCACGGTGAATTCGACGGCTGTCATTCGGCCCTCCAATCCAGAGTCCCTGCAACTCACAGGCAAAGTCACCTATCTCGACCCACTCGTTAACGAAACCACCCGCACTGCCCGCGTCCGGGTGGAAGTGGACAACCCAGGGAACACCCTGCGGATAGGCATGTTTGTTAATGTTGAGTTGCAGACGGCGAATGACTCCGCCGGACCGGTGGAAATCGTGATTCCGGCCCAGGCCGTCCAGCGGATGGGCGAACAATCGGTCGTGTTTCTACCCAAAGCAGATGAAGCAGGCGCCTATGAAGTGCGCGAAGTTGAAGTGGGCGAAGAATCCAGTGAACGGGTGCGGATTACCGCAGGGTTGCAACCTGGTGAAAAGATCGTCGTGAAAGGCGCATTCACCCTCAAAACCCAACTGATGAAAGGGGAACTTGGCGGGCATGACCACTGACGCCGCCACTGAAAGGAAGAACCATGATCAATTCCATAATCCGTTTCTCAGTCAACCAGCGCTTGTTGATTCTGCTACTGACGGCCATGCTGGTGGCCGGCGGCACCTATAACTATCGGCGGTTGCCGATTGATGCGGTGCCAGACGTGACCAATACCCAGGTTCAAATCCTGACAGCGGCACCAGCCCTGTCGCCGCTGGAAATTGAACGCCAAATCACCTTCCCGATTGAGGTCACTATCTCAGGGCTACCTGACATTGAAGAAATCCGCTCAGTGTCAAAGTTCGGTTTGTCGGCGGTGACGGTGGTTTTTGATGATTCAGTCAATATTTATTTCGCCCGTCAACTTGTTTCGGAGCGGCTGACCCAGGCCCGCGAACAGATTCCATCCACTATTGGTGTGCCGGAAATGGGACCGATTTCCACTGGGCTGGGTGAGATTTACCAATATGAGCTAAAAGCCGAACCAGGTAGTGGCTACGATCCGACGTCACTACGGACGGTGCAGGACTGGATTGTCCGGCGGCAATTGCTGGGCGTATCCGGTATTACTGAGGTAAACAGTTTCGGCGGTCTGGAAAAACAGTACCAGGTGCAATTGGACCCGACGAAATTGCAAGCCCACGGCTTGACTCTGCGGGATGTGCTGGACGCTGTGATGCGCAACAACGCCAATGTCGGCGGTGCATACTTGGAGCACCAGGAGGAGCAATATCTGCTGCGTGGCATCGGGCTGGTAAAAAACAGTGCCGACATTGAACGAATTGTGCTCAAGACCAATCCGGAAGGGATTGCAGTATTCGTCAGCGATGTGGGCTCCGTTACCACCGGGGCAGTTGTTCGCCAGGGTGCGGTGACGGCGGATGGCGAAGGCGAAATTGTTTGCGGCATCGCCATGATGCTCAAAGGGGAAAACACCCGGACTGTCGTCGAACGGACCAAAGAACGGGTGGAACAGATCAAGAAAACCCTGCCCAAAGGCGTATCGCTGATTCCTTTTTATGACCGCACAGAATTGATTGACCGAACCATTCGGACGGTCATCACCAACCTGGTTGAAGGCGCCTTGATTGTGATTTTCGTGCTGATCTTGTTGTTGGGGAACTGGCGCGGGGCGTTGCTGGTGGCAACCGTGATTCCGCTCTCAATGATGTCGGCGGCCATTGGCATGAATTTCTTTGGCGTGTCGGGCAACCTCATGAGCCTTGGGGCAATTGATTTCGGCTTGGTGGTGGACGGCGCGGTGATTATGGTTGAAAACGCTATTCGGCGAATTGGCGAACGCCAGCATGAACAGGGACGAACGCTCACACCGGGCGAACTTCGTGCGACGATCTGCAACGCGGCGGCGGAAGTCCGCAAGGCAACTATGTTCGGTGAACTGATAATTGCCGTGGTCTACCTGCCGATTCTGAGCCTGACCGGAATTGAGGGAAAAATGTTCAAGCCGATGGCATTGACGGTCATTTTCGCCCTCGCCGGAGCCATGATTCTCTCGCTGACCTACGTGCCCGCTGCCATGACGCTGATCTTTCGCGGTCCAGTCTCGGAACGCGAGAACTCGCTGATTGCCATTGCCAAACGGTGGTATCGGCCAGCGCTCGACCACGTAATTCGTTATCGCTCGCAAGCACTCGCACTGGCGACTGGGCTGATACTTGTTGCGGCAGCGGTTTTCCCGCTCCTTGGGGCAGAATTTGTGCCCCGGCTGGATGAGGGTTCATTGGCCATTCAAGTCCAGCAACTGCCAAGTGTTTCGCTCACCCAATCCATTCAGACGACGACCGAGGTAGAACGTGTCCTGCGGCAATTCCCGGAAGTAACCAGGGTGGTTTCCAAAACCGGGCGGGCAGAAGTCGCCACCGATCCGATGAGTGTGGATTTCAGTGATCTCTATATTGCCCTGAAACCACCCGCTGAATGGAAGAGCGCCAGAGACCGAGAAACCCTGATTGCGCTCATGTCAAAACAACTGGAAAACCAAGTACCCAATGCTCAGTTCAGTTTCTCGCAGCCAATTGAGCTGCGGGTCTCCGAACTGATTTCTGGCGTACGGTCGGATGTGGCCATCAAATTGTTTGGCGACGATTTGGATATCCTTAAGAAAAAAGCTAATGAAATCGCCCGAGTCGTGGGTGGAATTCAAGGCGCGGAGGATGTCAAAGTCGAAGCCACCACGGGGTTGCCTCAGTTGCAAGTGGTGCCGCGCCGTGAGGTGATTGCACGGCACGGCATCAATGTCGAGGACGTCAACACGCTGGTTGAATCCATTGTGGTGGGCAAAGAAGGCGGCCTGGTCTATGAAGGGGAGCAGCGATTCGGGCTGGTGGTGCGGCTTGACCCAGCGATGGTGCGGGATGTGCAGGCTATCCGCAATCTGCCGGTCGCGGCTCCCAATGGAGGCCGCATCCCGTTGGCGGAACTGGCTGACATCTCACTGGTGGAAGGCCCAGCGCAAATTTCCCGCGAAGACACGCGGCGACGCATTGGCGTGGAACTTAACGTGCGGGGCCGCGATATCGCTAGTTTCGTGGCGGAAGCTCAGGCCGCGCTGGACAGCAAAGTGCAACTCCCGGCGGGTTATTACCTGACTTGGGGTGGGCAGTTTGAAAACCTCCAGAAAGCGTCGGAACGTCTGGTGGTGGTGGTGCCCATCGCCATGTTTTTGATTTTTGTGTTGCTTTTCTCAACATTCGGTTCCACCCGGCAGGCGCTTCTGATTTACACCGGAATCCCGTTTGCGGCGGTTGGAGGTGTGGCGGCACTGGGTTTGCGTGGTATGCCGTTTTCCATTTCTGCAGGTATCGGCTTTATCGCACTCTTTGGGGTCGCAGTACTCAACGGGCTGGTGCTTGTAAGTGCCATCAACTACCTGCGGATGCTTCATTATCCGATTGCGAAAGCAGTTAGGGATGGAGCGGAATCGCGTGTCCGACCAGTGCTCATGACAGCGCTGGTGGCCAGTCTGGGGTTTTTGCCAATGGCCCTGGCCACATCCGCTGGAGCCGAAGTCCAGCGTCCATTGGCAACGGTCGTCATCGGTGGCCTGATCACCTCAACCCTGCTCACCCTGCTCATTTTGCCAGCGCTCTACGGCTGGTTTGAGCGTGAGAAAACAGAAAACTGAAGCGGGAGTTCAAGCTTCAATGCTGCTGGTTACTCGAAAGAGGGTCAAACCAGGGGCAAATCAAGCAATGAATCCTACGATGCGTTCATCCCTGGGTACCATCGACAAAATGTTTCCCGCAAGTCGTTATTGAGAACTTTGGTTCGGATCTGAAGCAGAAGGTGTCACCCCGTCTGGTGGATCTGGTGGGTAAGGAGATGACATTGCTGGCATCTCCTTACCCAACCATCCTCATCAGTACCGGACGACCGCGTTCGGAGCGGAGAACGGCTTCCCAAAACACAGTTTGGATCGCCGTGACGTAGTCGGCGAACCCGTCGGTACACAACAGAATCGCACCAGCCAGGGCCGAGACCGATGCTTTGCCCCGGTGCATCAACCTTGTCACCAGTTCCAGTTCCCGATACGCCAAAACCATCCCTGTGATCCACAACTGACTAGCCACACTCGGGGCCAATGCCATCCAGACCACTCCACCCTGGGTGTTGACTCGGATTTCATCCGTCTGAACCTGGCTCACTTCCCATGGCTGTTCCACCAACACTTTTTGCACCCGCTGACACTGTTTTCCCGCTTGCGCCTGCCAGTCTGCCACCGTCCGCTCATCCAGCCCAAACGCGGCCACGATTACCCGGATCGGACACCCTACGCGATCAACGTCACCACCAACTCCATTCCCGTCCGCAACCGATAAAACGGCGTCCCGACCATTTCCGCAAACGTCTTCCCACATTCCCGTCACTTGTATCTTTTTTCTTTTCGGCTATGTACCCCAATATTTCCTTTTCCGGTCTGCCCTTTTGCCGGACAGTCCAGATTCGAGCAAAATACCTGCGTTGCGTCCATCATCCACCTCCTGTTTCTCTTCTTTCTTTAGAGGGTATATAATTCACCAAAATACCAATAATTCTTTTACTATGAAGAGTTTATGGGCATAGCTCAGATTCGTTCATAGCTTAAAAAATGAAACGATGCTACTGAGCCCCGACCAGGCGCGGAAAAACTGTCATCAATAATCCCTGGGAAATCAGGGAAATCAGACATAAATCGCTGATTTTAATGGAATTATATACTCTCTTAGGTAACAAGAGTACTGATGGACCCTTCTTCTTTCAAAGGTTTCTTCCTCCACGGTTAATGAGGAGCTACCGGCATAAGCACGAATCGTGGTTATACCCCAATAACCAATCGGTGATTCAGAATGGTCGATTAAGTAGTAATTTCAATTTGCTGCAAGCAAAGAACAGCTTGTTTTTCCCAATTTACATACCCATTGGGATCCTTCCAAAATTCATCCCAAGCAGTATTGAGCAATGAATAAATTGGATCATTAACTTGTGGGGTCACAATCCGACACCCCAAATTTTGGACAGCCTGGTGTACATCCAAAGTAATGTTTTCGATGATTTCAATTGGGTAGCACCGTTTATAATCGGAATCTGGTTCGGTACCAATTACATCGATTAACAAAGCCCACTGATTCTCAATTTCGTCGGCTTGCTTGTCGAATCCACCTAAACGAAGACCATGCAATATAGCCTGCATCCGAGCATCATCTGCCGGATGAGTTGCATTGCCGGTTGAATCGATCAGAAAAGGATTGCCGCCGTGTTTTGTGACCAAGTGAAGGTGTGACCAACCATAGGCGGGACCAAGCGTGAAGACCGCAAACAAATCGCAATATAATTCGACAATCCAAGGAGACCAGTTCTTCATCCAGGCACACAACTGATCGGCCAACCTAATTGGACTCAATCCCCTTGTTTCACGATCCAACGCTTGCTCAAAATAACTCAGAATGTCGCCAAGAGTATGATTTGCAGCTTCCAAAAACAATTCTGCTGCTGGATGGTGTTTTCCTGACAGAAGTGGATGAGCCAGTTCATGATACAAATCCGGTAAGTGAAGCAGAAAGTCTGATTCGGAGAGGGGCACGCAAAGTAGATCTAACTCACAATCAATGTAGAAGTAAGACTGGGATTGACCTGAAATAAATGGTTGGGTTAAAGGATAATGGATTTCCTGACAGATTTGGTCGAGTAGCCGCGTTAAGTAGATATCGTCTTTTTTATGACGGTAAATTGCGGCAACCGCACGGTTTTCCAACATATCCAACCTTCTTATAGCGCGACGGAACATTCTTATCCGTACATTTTGGTTTTCTGGCTGAAGAAGATCTGGATCATCGGCTAAAATTTCAAATTCCGTAATGATTTCCTCGATTTTCTGGTTGCAAACCGCTGCTAAAGGTCTCAATTCCCAAGGGGGATTAGCGGATGTAATCCGACCGAGAAGTCGCCTTCCACGCTCAATCATTTGAGAAATTGAACCATCAAAATACCTGTTCATCCGCTAAAACCTCTCATTCTGGTGAGCGTTTGGTTTTGTTCTCGTTCCAATGCCCTGGCAATAATTTCCAAAGCGGCAATTACTCGATGATCAGTTTTTCCAACCAATAAATCACTTCCCAAATCGTTCCAGGAATATCCCGGACTGCCGGTTGTGGTTATGGAAGGAAGAAAAAAATTTCTAAAAATGTTGGGACAATTGGCTTGCTTGTTACCTATAAGCATTTGGACCAAAGCTAAACAATCGTCATCTTGAGGAAATCCTTTTCCAGCACGCAGAGCAAGAATGGCCCGGTCCGCAGCTTCTGCCAAACGCCCCATTTCAAGATAAAGGCTTGAGTTTAACCCCATATCGCTCATGCCACTGCCTCCTCTTCCAACGCATGGGCATCGTAAGCCGTAGCCGCATCCCGTAAAAACCGGTCGTTGAGACGTACAGTAATTGGATATCTTGAACAATCATCAGGCTTGGTCCAGGCCAACGATGACAAATAAAATACATCCTCCAAACATTCCCCGATTGGTTGAGGTCCATCAATAATTCGAACTGATAAGGGTAAAGCCGTCCCTTGTTTCAGATAGGATCGGCCCGTGGCACATACAAACCCCTCCCTGTCCGACATTTCAAAGCAATCCCCGACCTCTGGATTTTCAACCCAAAGAAAACCGCTTGCTCTTGGCGTTTCTTTAAAAAGACGCAAGGGCACTTTTGGATGTTTGGGTATTTCAATCAATGTCAGCCACGCATCAGGTTTCACAATTCCAAGAGATTTAAGTTGTGTAACGGCTTCATTCATCCCCTTCGCTTCACAATCATAAAGGATACCATCGCGTTGGATGACGATTTTCCCCAGAGCTTCACGCCTGGATTCAAATTCTTGCCTGAGAATTTCACAAAGAGTAGAGCGAACACGGTCCGTAGCAAGCTGTTCCTTTTGGTTTGATGTTTTGTATAGCCATCGAATACTACGTCCTCCACCCCCCACCACGACGAAACCAGCAGTGTGAGCTTTTACATCAATTCCAATCACGACATCCGCATGCGGCTCTGAAGCGAGGACAAAAGGCCAAACTTGATTCAATAATAAAACCTTATTGAGAGCGATGTTCCGCACGTAACCAATCAGTTTCCCTCGTTTATGGGAGGGTTTGATCCAAACCGTTTTCCCTGCCTTGTCTTTGGTGGCTGAATAACACTCTTTGATGGTAGACGAGTGAATAACAGCAGCCCGGATGTCCAACTTTTGAAGTTCTCGGATCACCGCTGCGGCAAGCTGATCTTCGTCGCGGAGTTTTCGATCCTCCACGTGATGAATCATCACTAAGGCATATCCTGATTTACCACAATTCTTTCTAGCTGCGTCGAGAATTGCTTTTGCCTGAGATGGGTATGTTCTCTGCACCCTATCTTCGTATACAACTGGAATTGGATCATATCGCTCACTCTTTGGGAGCAAAGCAGATATCTCAGCAGATAAGTCGTTCAGAAAAGCTTCCCCTTGTTCATCCCAAACGGATTGAGGAATGATGACATATTGACGCGGAAGAACGCGCTGTACGAAAAAACCGGCTTGAGGATTCTTCAGCAAGTTCAGGCGACACTTTCCAAAATCCTCCAGGTGAGCATGGACTGCTCCTGAAGTTCCCCGAACCGAAGCCAAAACTCCATTTCCGAACAATTGGTCAGGCCATTGGAGCCGCTTGGTCTCAACTTCAGTCGGGGTTGCTGTTAGCTTCAGCCGATAATCCCCAACCCCGGTATTAGCCAGATACTTGCCGACGAATTTTTTCGTCAGTTTCAATCGAAAATGAGGTTCAAGAATAGTTTTGTGATGGATTTGATCAACTTCCTGGTCGGAGGTCTCAAAACAAGGGTAACAAAAGCAGGCAATCGCCCCGCGCTCCTCATTTCTCCCATTCAAATATGAAACCACCGAAGAATCAGGGCGACATCGCCCTGCTTGGGAACCAGTAGAGCCAATTTCACGGTCGACCAGATCAAAGAGAGAGAGAAAATTATTACCTGACGGAACGAAATAATCAGAGGCAACGCGTGGGTCAAGTCCGGTTGGACGAATTTCGTACCAGTAATGTCCATATCGGTATAACAGCGGGCGATTTTTCCATTTTCGTTCGAATTCCCCCCTGTTCAGTGTAGAAGGTAAGGGGACGGCTGAGGCAAATTTACTCACTATATCGATGCAAGCACCCAGGCCACCTTTGGGAAGTTTGACGACCCGTATTTTCATCCCTCGAAACAAAACCAAATTACCATCAAGTTTCTCACAGTGTTTTTCAAACACTGGTCCCCCAGGTGCTGGTTGCCAAAGTCTCCGATCCCGTTTAAGTGGTTCGTAAATGAGAAATTGGAGAAAGCGAAGCCTGATTTCATTTGCTTCAGCGCTTTGGTCATCCGGACTGAGAGTAAAAGTGTCCGCTTTGTGCAAAGTTGCAACAGTGCCAATCAATTGAAATTTGTTGTCGGGTTCATCAGCTTTTGCATCAATTACCACGTAAACAACTGAATCTCGCACCACGATAGCAACAGGTGTTTTGAGTTTGAATGCCAACTGTTTCGAGAGAGCTTTCCGGTTTGCCCAATAATCTCTTTGTCCAGGGTGCAAGCCTTTTACCTGATAGGATCGACAACAAATCGGCAATTCGTCAACATTCAAAATTGGAAAAATGTTGGTTCGTAACTTTCCCATCGCTTTATTTCTCCAGGATTAAGCCTTTCCCAACAGAGATTCCGGAAAGGACAGCGTTGACAGGTTTCTGGGTCGGAAGGACCTGATAAATCCTCGGGTTTCACTGAAGCCCTGAACTCACCTTCGCGGGCAAGCGCCATTTCGTCCATGCCCATAGCAATCCAATTCTGTAATCCTTCTATATCCGCTGTGGCAATTTCGTGCCAAAGAAGCGTATTGGTCAGTAGCTGTGCTTCAGCCAGACGTATTTTTTCAGGATAAGCCAGATGTTGAGCGAATTGTATGTAATCTTTGTGTGGGGTAGTGCGGGATACTGCAAATGCGTATGTATGAAGTTGCTGTCGGTAGTTTGATAAAAATCCTGCCAACACCTTCCAATCAACTATCAATGGCGGGCGATTCTTATAAAAGGCAATTAAATCAGGAGTTGCAGTCACATACCCGGTATGAAACGAAAAGGTCAATCGGCGTTGCGAAACAAATGTTTCCGCTTCCCAAAGCTCATCAAAGAGATTGTTCATGGTTGAGAGGTTTGTAAGCGATGCTCGAATTTCCTCCCAGGCACGTCCAAACCGTTCGGGAGGTACGGATTCATTTCCCTCCTCAAGTTCCAGGAATCGAACCATCTTGTCGTCTATTGATTTCCGCTCCAGTCCAGCCAAGAGACGTCTTTCATAAAGCGCCCTCGTCGCATCTAACAAACGGTCCAATTCAATCGATGCCTTAAAAATAAGCCTGGGTACGACAAACATGTCAATCGCATCATCTACCAGGGATCCTCGCCAAGCGTCGATGGTTTGAATTTTAGACAATCTGCTTGCTTCCCGAACCAGTGGATTACGACTTCTACTCCCACCTGAAGCAAGGGTTCGAAAGTACCATTGTCGCTGGCAACGATTAAAAGCTCGGTGCGCAGAAAATGACCATTTCATTTTGGTTACTACTTTCCCCTCCGTTTTCTAAGAAAATGAAGATAGTCAACCAACTCGTCTTCTTCGGCTGGTGTGACAGATCCGAGTCGGGCTGCCAATGTTGAACTTGATAATTGGTGTTGGCCATCGCCTGGCACTGCATAACCAGCTAACTTCATTAACGTACCATAAGCAACCCTATAATGTGCAGCTAGCTTTTCAAGGATAATCGGCGAGGGTTGTCGGATTTTATCCCCTTCAAGCTGACTCAAATAGGCATTGGAAATACCGGTTGCACTTTCAACCTCGCGGAGTTTTTGGGCCCTCTCTTCCCGAAGAACCTTGAGAAATTGTCCTAATGATTGTTTTGTCGTGTTCATAATTTAAGTTTGTCAAATTTTGCTAAATTTATCAAGCAGATTTGCCGAAAAGAGGTAGTCGGGTAAATCGGGAGCAGCAATGCCCCTTTCCATTCTAAGAACTGTACAAGCCACTTGTGCGGCATAACGCGGTTTCGCTGCGGTTAGTCCTTGGTTGTGAAGTTGTCTGTGGCGGTTGAGAATAACCAGATGGGGTGTTTTTGCATATGCTCCGAAAAGATATATCCAGGCTAAACCTGATTCCGAAATCTCTCGGATACTGTTGTAAATTAAGGAAATGACTTGCAAAGCCATAAGTACAGCCAACCATTAAACCATTTTGCTGTAAATCCAGCTTGCTGTTTAGCCAGCCTGAGGTTCTGAGTATTTGGCAACTAACAGGTCAATGGCTTCCTGGATCAAATCCGACTTGTCAGGCTTCTTGCCTGAGCGCTTCCGTTCGGCAAGCTGAATTTCCTCAATGGCTGTCACCTGGTCTGAGCGAATGTACAGAGTAACTTTGGTCAATGGTTGAGATTGACCTTGCCGGGATGATTCTTTTGAGTCAGTGGCTGTAATAATGGCATCAACACCCTTCAAATCAGCAGTTCGGCGTTCGTTCAATGAAACTCGTTTACTCATGGGTGATAAGCTCCTTTGCTAAATTTCGATAGGCTTCTGAGGCCGGCGATTGGGACAACATTTTTAAGATTGGCTCTCCTGCCATGTTGCTGTCAGCCAGTTTGACCGTATGAGGAATGATGGTTTGAAACAACTGGTCACCATAGACGGATCGCAGCTCCTCCAGCACTTCCCGGCTATGCAGAGTTCGCTGGTCAAACATCGTCGGTAATATCCCAGCCAGTTTTAGAGATGGGTTGATTCGCTGCTGAACTTTTTCAATCGTTTGAAGCAGCAAATCCATGCCACGTAGGGCAAAATATTGCGTTTGGATTGGGATGAGAACATCAGTTGCTGCAGCTAAGGCATTGAGCGTTAACAACCCTAATGATGGCGGACAATCAATCAAAATATATTCGTATTTTTTGAAGGCAGTCCGGAGTTTTTCACCCAGGATACGTTCTCTCCCAGGCTCTGCAATCAACTCGATTTCGGCGGCGGCAAGGTCAATGTTGGCTGGAATTAAGTCCAACCCTGCATTGGTTGCAATACAAACTCCCAAAAGATCTGATTTCGGGATTCTCAGACAATCATAAATGGTTTGCTTCAATGAAAGAGGGTTGATACCCAACCCTGCAGTCAAGGCGCCTTGCGGGTCCAGGTCCACACATAAAACCCGTTTTTGCTGTTCTACCAGGGCTGCCCCCAGATTGATAGTCGTAGTGGTTTTCCCAACCCCGCCTTTCTGTTGAGCAATAGCGTAAATACGGCAAGCTGTCATACTGTTCTCCTGTCTGGAAGGTAAGCCATTTTGCTGTATTTACCGATAAAAGTAAAACCATCTCGACAGCAAAACGCTTTTTCATAACTGCTTTAATCACTTTAGTTGGAAATCTTCCAATTGGGGGTAAAGATTAGTCTAAGGTGCATCAGGCGTTGTTATGTGCCAGAGTTCATCCTCGGCCAGGATGGCTCAGGGTTGTTATGTGGCAACTTGCTGTAACGAATCTGAGACCGTTAAACTATGGAAACTGTGCGCTGGAAAGCCTTTGCGGGAGACAGGCTACGTCGGGAGGGTCGTTATGAGGATTGCCTATTTTGTCGGGGATGTGCCGGATCGCGGCCCAGGAGTGGCGATTCGATTTGCCTATGACCTGGATACCGTAGCCAACCTCAAACAGGCGTTAAGGGTTGCGCGCAGCCATCACAAATCTCGAACTGGCACACAATGGGGAGGCTGGGTACCAACGGTGAAAGTTTGGTTCTGCCCGGTTGAATTCTGGGCTGTGACCGCGCTCCAAATGCAGCGCCAGGGGCATCAGTTGGAAGCAATATTTGACGAGTCCGTTTTTTACGCTCGCGATTTTGTCTTTGAGGAAGACAATTTTCAGCAACCAGGTTTGCGCGATGACCGAACAGCAGACTGGAGTCTTTTCAGCTTGTCCCCTGGGACAAGTGCCGTTGATCTCAAGCGAGCCTACCGGGATCTGATAGATGTTTGGCATCCAGATCGCTTCGCACATAATCCCCGATTGCAGGCAAAGGCCGAAATGATGACCAAACGCATCAATGCGGCGTACCAACGACTTCAAGTAGCAGCTTAATTCAAAGTGACCCAGGTCTGATAACCGAATCTTTTCAGCTTGTGTTGTATGAATTGGTCTTTTGGTTTTAGGGCTTACGCAGAAGAAGTAGTTTATTAAGAATCAATAGGTTATGAGAAATAACCTGGTCTTATTCCGGTCCTGGCGGGATGTAACCATAACCTGCTGATTACCTTTGGGTTATTGAAGTTATGTCATATTGGGCTATTCCGATGAACTCAATTTGGCCTGATGAAATTGGAAGAATTCACCAAACCCCATCAAAACCCAGGACAATGATTTAGCAGGCTATCTCATTGATTTCAAAATAGGTTACTAGCTCTGCGTAAGTCCTATTGGTTTTACCTATTATTATCAGACTTCTGATCATTGTGACCAATTCTTGCCAGTAACCAATCCCTTCAGTAGTTCAGATGCTTCATGGGTGTTTTTGAGAGCGTTTCAAACCGGGGGCAAATCCAACAAATCGAGTAATGAATCCCGCGATGGATTCATCCCTGGATACCATCGACAAAATGTTTCCCGCAGGTCGTTATTGAGGACTTTGGTTCGGATCTGAAGCAGCAGGTGAGCACCCCGCCTGGTCCATCGCATTTGTTGCTTCTTGACAAACCGTTTACTCACCACCTGGTTGACAGTTGATTCGGCGAATCCAGTTGAAATTCTCTCACCATACCGATAGCGATCTCCATAGTTGGGAATGATTTTTTGATTTCTTTTGATATAGGTATCAAATTCCTGGACCGTTTTGAGAAGTTTCTTGGATTCTGGATTCTCAAGGCAATCGAGGTCGCTCTCAAGTCCATTCAAAACCTGGAAGGCACGATAGGTATTTCCGTGCCACAAATACCATTTCAGGCGCTCAAAATCCTTTTCGATAGGTGAAATCGGAACTGGACTCTGGCTTTTGGCCAACCCTTTGACCATTTGGCCCATCACGGTGAGCCGCATGGTAATGTGAAACCAGTCGAGGATATGTTCTCCATCAGGGTAAAGCTCCACGGGGAGATTCCGAACTGTTTCCCCTCCATCGGAAAGAAAAGTTACTGGATGACCTCGTTGGAGACCTTGAGACTTGAGCAGTTCGTCAATCCGGCATTTTGGTCTTTCATCGTAACATTGAACATAGCCGAAACACTTGGTCGGACGACCTTCACCGATGCTCTTCCCGACAATCACTTCAAACCATCCATCCCGGCGGCTCGGCTGATCGCAGGCGTGAACATATCCTCCATCAATCCCAATCGCCAAAGGCTCATTTGCCGTGACAATAGTTGTTGGTTTCGGAAAGAAATCAGATGAGATCTTCTGATCTTTGAGTTCTTTTTCAGCTCGCTCGGCACAGCGATGCAGATTTCTCCAAACTGAGGTGGGATTGAGTTGATTGCCGATGGGTAAGACTTCCTTCAAGAGACCAACCGTCATTCCATAGGGCATCAAAGACGACCACTTACTCTCCAAATAGAGCAATTCGGGTGTGGTATGTTCCGGGAGTGCCTGGGCCAAGGGGCTGGAACTGCCTTGCGGAAATGGCTGGCAAGGACAGGTATAAAACCGGGGACTGTCCAGCTTCATCTGGCCAAAGACAGACCGAAAAGTGATTTCGTGATGCCCTTTGAGCTTTCTTGGCTTGCCACAGCCAGGACAAACCTGGTGTCGGCTGAGATGTTCCGCCACCTGAGCCTGAACCATCGTTTCCTGAATGCTGGCCAGGAGGTCTTTAGCTTCGGCTAGAGTTAAACCCAGCCCCGCCGGTTGGAAATCCTCCCGCTTCAAATTGGAAACCTCGACCACGGGTTCAAGTATTGCGTCATCGGATTCAATGATCACCTGGATTCGCAGTTTCATTTCAGTGGCCCCTCCGTTTCTTTGTGTCGGCGCTGCTCGCACTCTCCAGCATACCGTTTCAATTGGGAATTCACTGCCTTCCGGTCAAAATGTTCTGGCTGGAAACTTTGGTAGGCTTCCAGCCGGTCGACAGCCTCTTGAAATTCATCCATATCTCCAATCACCTCACGGACTCTTTCATCCTCTTTGGTATTCAGAACACGATTCACCGCTTGCGCAATCAACCAAAGTTCTTCCAACGGTGGAGTCAAAAGGTGATGGTTTAACAATTCCATATATGCCCACGGCCCTCCACAATCCTCCTCCGGTGTCGCCCGAGCGCCTGCGCTGCAATACGGATATGTTTGGCGGTCATTGAGCGGCAAGATCTCTTCCAACCGAATCTCAAGTTGCCAATTGTCCCTGAAGTCGTACTCGTAGCCGAAGCGTTCAAAGCGTCGAAACCGGAAATCACCTAATTTCACTTTCCAGGGATCATCCTGGAACAATGGTCCAAAGTGACGTGGCATTCCGTACTCCCTTCCGCGAATGATAAATTGGTGCAGGTGAAAATCTGTCCAGCCCATCACGATTTGCAGCGTCCGATGAAAATCAGCAATGCTGCTGTCACTGCGCATGAGAATCCGCCTCCAAATCGCTGGACTGATTTCCCGCAAATAAACCCGAAATTGATACACTTGAATTTGTGATTTCGTGGCCGTCACCAGTGTTTACCAAACCCTCTTCAAAAACGTTTCCTAAATGCTTGAAAAATCAGCCTCAAAAAACTCATTTTCTCTGTTTACTAAAGTATACTTTGGTAAACACTTCTGCTCAAAGGGAAAACCATCGTGATCCGAGTCGCTATTTATGCCCGTGTTTCAACCACTGAACAAAACCCGGAAGCCCAACTGTTGACCCTGCGCGAATTTGCCGTCAACCGGGGATTTGAAATTTATAAAGAATATGTGGACTATGTCAGCGGAGTGATCCAAAGGTGGTTTTGGCAACTTGATTTGGCCCACTTTGGCACTTTCATTTGGCCCACCTCAC